>JBFHPN010000534.1:0-2405 GCA_041592735.1 Oleiphilaceae bacterium
GTCGGCCTTTATCAGGTGAAACTGATCCAGTTTTTCTCTGATATCCGGCAAGGGAAAAACATTATTCTCCATCACCACACAACTAATACACCAATCGGCATAAAAATCCAGCAAGGCAGGTTTTCCTGATGCTTTAGCTAGTTCAAGCTCACTCGCAAGGCCATCAAGGTTGTATATAGTCTTGAATGCGACTTTTTGAGTCATGGGCGCTTGATTCGTTGTAGCGCCGGCACCTAGGGTGAATGGTTCTAAAGGCTTAAGCGGATCTTTGGCGCCCGTGAATGCACCAATAATCAACAAAATAGCGTAGAGTGCAAATACTAAGCCCAAGCCTTTCAGAAAACGGGGCCAGCCAGGTTTAGCGGCATCAAATGCTCCCATATGGCTAGCGCTGATTCCAATGAGCAAGGCCCACAAAATCATCGAAACCTGGGCGGACAGGGTTCGGCTGAGTAGCCAAATGGCGACCGCTAAAAGCATTACACCGAACAGGTATTTGACGCTATCCATCCAGGCCCCTGCTTTGGGTAATAATGAGCTACCGGTGACGGCGATCAGTATTAACGGAAGGCCCATGCCCAAGCCCAGCGCGAATAGCGAAGCGCCACCAATCAAGGCATCAGCCGTACTGCTGATATACAGGAGTGCGCCCGCGAGAGGGGCAGAAACACAGGGAGACACTATCAGTGCTGATAAGGCGCCAATGAAAAATACGCTCGTAAGATGGCCACCATGCAGTTTCTGGCTGGTGTTGTTCAAACGGTCTCGCAGGAAGGCTGGTAGCTGTAACTCATAAAAGCCAAACATAGCCAAAGATAGAATGACAAATACTGCAGCGAAAAAAGACAGTATGTACGGGTTCTGTAATGCTGCCTGAACGTTCGCACCCGCCCCTAAAAGCCCTGTGATCACGCCTGCTGCTGCATAGGTTAGAGCCATACCAACCACATAGGCAGAAGAGAGCGCGAGAGATTTGCCAAAAGTCGGCTTTTGCTGGCCGGCAATAATGCTGGTGATGATGGGTATCATCGGAAAAACGCATGGAGTAAAGGTCAGGCCTAATCCTAATAAAAAGAAAATTCCTATAATAACCGGCAAACTGCTGTTTTGAATAAATGAAAATATACCTGAGGCATCCTCCAGGTCAGTGCTTGCCATGTATTCAGGCGTATTGATCGTTTTAGTTTCTGCTGCAAGCGTTTTTTGCTCTGATAAGGGTGTGCCAGATGGGTCGGATGACTGCTGGCTAGCAGGAGCGGCTGGCATCTCTTGAGCGGTAAACAGTAGGTATTGATTTTTTGGCGGGTAGCATAAGCCTGCTTCAGCACAGCCCTGGTAGGTGACTGTAATTTCATCTTCCGATTTTCCATCTGCTAGCTTAATAGGCAGAAATACTTCGACGTAATCATGAATAACATGAACCAGGCCGAAGTAGGGGTCTTCTTTTGCCTCGCCTTGGGTAGAATATTCAGGAGCGCCCAGCTGGGTTGAAGCGTCACTGGCTTTGAATTTAAAGCGTTCAAGGTAAAGATAATATTCAGGTGCAATCTTCCAGCTTAATTTAAGGCCGTCCTGCTGAATTTCGGACTGAAAGATAAAAGCTTCGTCTACCTTCAGGAATTCTTGTGCGCCTTCAAGGCTTTTGGTGGTTCCAGACAAAAAGTTAGAGGCGGTGCTTGAAAAACTGATAAAAGTCAGTGATAGCAGTGCCAGCAGAACCTTAAGTGTCGGGGTTAAGCACGATAAAGAAAACTTGATGCTGTTTAATTGCCGAGACATGCTGCGCCTTCTATAAAAGCCTGTATTCAGGCGTGGTGAATGGTGATGTTTAAATTAACCAAATGGCTTTAAAGAAACAGGTGACCACCATTATAATATTCAAATACTTAAGTTTAGCTTAAGTTTACTTAATATGTGCTTCCTACAAAAAGAGATCGTGGTCCTGTTGACTTGATCACATATTTACCTGGAAAAATACATGAATCTTACTACAGAAGCCAAGGTTTCGGCGTTACATCATGTATCCCAGCTGGAGCATATGTTTAATGCCTTATTCGAACAATCGACGTTTACTATTTTGAAATCAGGGGCCGAAGAGCCTTTATACGCCCCTGCTTCGGCTTCGCATGCGTTGAACGTGATTCATTCGACAAGGGATTATATTTCCAGTGCACTGCATGAAATCAGCCACTGGTGTATAGCGGGTGAGGCTCGGCGAAAACTGATGGATTATGGCTATTGGTATGAACCCGATGGCAGAACCACTGAGCAACAACGGCTTTTTGAGTCGGTAGAAGTTAAGCCTCAGGCATTGGAATGGCTGTTTAGTAAAGCCTGTGGTCAAGTTTTTCGTTTGAGTGTCGATAATGTTAATCAACCGGATCTTAAACCCAGTGAATACTTTA
>JBFHPN010000535.1:0-2399 GCA_041592735.1 Oleiphilaceae bacterium
GCATGGCGAAATGATTATGCTGGGCGCCTATACCACCTATGTTGTGCAGTTGTTGATGCCAAACAGCATTGATTATTCCATTTGGGTTGCGATACCTGCCGCGTTTATAGTTTCCGGCAGTGTAGGTATCTTGATCGAGCGCGGTGTGATAAGGCATCTGCATGGCCGCCCCCTGGAAACCTTATTAGCGACCTTCGGCATCAGCCTGATTCTGCAACAACTCGTTCGCACCATCTTTTCACCGCTTAACCGTCAGGTTGAGTCACCTTCCTGGATGAGTGGTTCAGTGGATATTAATCCTGTGTTATCACTTACCTTAAACCGCCTTTACATCCTTGCCTTTGCCTTGCTGGTTTTCGGCTTGCTTTTGCTGATATTGAATAAAACGTCACTGGGTTTGAATGTTCGTGCTGTGGCGCAAAATCGAAATATGGCCAAAGCCATGGGGATACGTACCGATCGTGTTGATGCCTTAACCTTCGGGCTGGGCTCCGGGATTGCCGGTATGGCCGGCGTCGCGTTGAGTCAGTTAACCAACGTCGGGCCGAACCTTGGCCAGGCTTATATTATTGATTCATTTATGGTCGTGGTATTCGGCGGTGTTGGAAACTTATGGGGTACGCTGGTGGCTGGTTTCAGCTTGGGTATTGCAAACAAATTTATCGAACCGATTACCGGTGCCGTCCTGGCCAGTATTCTGGTGTTGATCTTTATTATTCTATTTATCCAGAAACGACCTAAAGGGCTGTTTCCTCAGAAAGGGAGGGCAGCGGAATGAGTATGCTAAAAACGATTTTTGACCGGGGCGATCAACCCGGCAGCCGAACCTTACCTTTTGTGGTACTGCTTTTGGCGGTGACGTTGTTTGCCTCGATCAGCAATATGTTCTTTCCAACCGACTCGGTGTTTTATGTCAGCACCTATACCATTACCTTGTTAGGTAAGTATTTATGCTATGCCATGCTAGCGATGGCGGTAGACGTTATCTGGGGCTATTGCGGCATTCTGAGCCTCGGACACGGCGCTTTCTTTGCGTTGGGTGGTTATGCCATGGGCATGTATCTGATGCGCCAGATTGGCGATCGTGGCGTCTATGGTAACCCGGAACTACCCGACTTCATGGTGTTTCTGAATTGGAGTGAATTACCCTGGTACTGGCAGGGCATGGATCAGTTCTGGTTTGCCATGATCATGGTGGCGCTGGTGCCGGGCTTGTTGGCATTCGTATTTGGCTGGCTGGCATTCCGTTCACGTGTTACCGGTGTGTATTTGTCGATTATGACCCAGGCGCTTACCTATGCCTTGTTACTGGCCTTCTTTCGAAATGAAATGGGCTTTGGTGGCAATAATGGTCTTACCGATTTTAAGGATATTCTTGGCTTTAGCTTGCAGGAAGACAGTACCCGGGTGGTCTTGTTTGTGATCACCGCACTTGTGTTGATTGGTGTCCTGTTGCTCAGCCAGGCAATTTTCAAATCACGTTTCGGTAAAGTGATCATTGCGATACGCGATGGAGAAGCACGCGCCCGATTTATCGGCTATCGAACCGAACGCTATAAAGTGTGGTTGTTTGTGTATTCTGCGGTAATCGCTGGTGTCGCTGGTGCGCTCTATGTGCCTCAAGTGGGCATCATTAATCCGGGTGAGTTTTCACCGATTAATTCTATTGAAATTGTCATCTGGGTGGCTGTGGGCGGCCGCGGCACATTGGTGGGCGCGATCATCGGTGCCCTGCTGGTGAATTATGCCAAAACCCGTTTCACTGCCATCATGCCTGATGGCTGGCTATTTGCCCTGGGAGCCTTGTTTGTATTGGTCACCTTGTATTTGCCAAAAGGCTTGCTGGGGATAGTCGAACAGATTAAAGAGAAGCGGCAGGCGCGTGCCAGGTTAGCAGTCAATGCGAGTAAGGAGACCTTATCATGAACATGATCGACTCAACGCGTGAGATGATGCGCAGGGATCAGGTCTGGTCATTTCTGGCTCAGCCTGAACCGATTGTAGATGTTTCACACAAAGTGATTTTGTACATCGAAAGTTTATCGGTCAGTTTTGATGGCTTTAAAGCACTCAACGATATGAATTTATATATCAATGATGGTGAGCTACGTTGTTTGATCGGCGCGAACGGTGCGGGTAAAACCACGCTGATGGATGTGATCACCGGAAAGACCAAATGCGATACCGGCTCGGTCTACTTCGGCCAAACGCATAACCTATTGGAAAAGGATGAAGCCTCGATTGCACAATTGGGCATTGGCCGTAAGTTCCAGAAACCCACTGTATTCGAAGCACATACGGTGCTGGATAATCTGGAATTATCCTTGAAAACCAATAAAGCGATATTGCCTAATCTTTTTGCCAGATTAAGCTCCGATGAAATACAGCGCATTGATGAA
>JBFHPN010000536.1:0-2398 GCA_041592735.1 Oleiphilaceae bacterium
CTCGACCATGCAATCAAAATAGAGATCGGCTGCCTGGCAGCACAGGATGTAATCTACGCCTGATTGATGGTGAGAGGCTAATTGTGCGGACAAATCCTGATGATGATCCAGTACCAGATCTGCACCAAGCTGCTGGCACCATTGGATGGATTCAGGGCGGGACGCTGTGGCAATTACCTTCAGTTCGGTGAGTTTTTTGGCGAGTTGAATGGCTATGGAGCCAACGCCACCGGCCGCGCCGATTATCAGTAAAGAGGCAGGTGTTGATGGCCGTCCTGCGCTGTTATCCAGTGAAATACCGAGCCGTTCAAACAGTGCTTCCCACGCGGTTAATGATGTTAAGGGCAAGGCGGCACAGTCTTCAGCACCGAGCGTTTTGGGCGCATGACCAACTAAGCGCTCATCAACGAGGTGATATTCACTATTGCACCCAGACCGGCTGACGTCCCCCGCATAGTAGACCCGTTGACCAGGGCTGAACAGGCTAACTCCAGGGCCACAAGAGACCACCGTGCCATACGCATCCCAGCCAAGTATGCGGGGCGGCGTTTCAATCTGTGCTTTAGGGGCGCGGACTTTAGTATCCACCGGGTTGACACTGAGCGCTTCTATTTTGACCAAAAGATCCTGATGGCTTGGTTTGGGTAAGGCGCATTCAATATCGAGCAGGCACTTGTCATCGGTGGCGGGTAAATAATGTGTCAAGCCGACGGCTTTCATTAACTGAGACATAATTGAGTGTCCTGATAAGTGATAGTCTGTATGGATACGATAGTCTGTATGGATCGATAATCTGCGTGTAATTTTTGCGCGTTAATGGCTATTTTTCCAGCAGGTGATCCAGTGATTTGTCATAACCGGGGGCAAATACCTCCAAGAAATAATCAACTTCGGGCAGGTTCATATCTTTCAGCCGGCTGAGCACATAGGCCTCTGCCTGGCTGAATTCCGGGTTGCCGGCACGTAGCTCTGCGCGACATTTCAATAAGGCGGACAATCGATCAGCCGCTTTTAATAATTGCTGATAGTGTTCGGGTAAATCTTCTTCGAGTAAGACGGCCTTAAAGTCGGGTTGAATGGCCTCAGGCAGTAAGGCTAACAATTCATGCTGTGCTTTTTGCTCTACGCCCTTATAAGCAGCTCGCATGGCATCAGAATGGTATTTGACTGGCGTGGGCATGTCGCCGGTAATGACTTCTGTCGCATCATGATAAAGCGCCACGGTGGCCATTTTGTATGGATCCAGTGTTGATTCGGGATTTTGTTGTTTATGAATAACGCCAAGCACATGCGCAAAGGTGGCAACTTCCCAGGAATGAACGGCAACGTCTTCATGAATAGCATTGCGCATCAGGCTCCAGCGTTTGATCCATCTTAAACGGCTGATATAAGCAAAAAAATGGCTCACTTAACGGACTCCCAAGGTGAATGATGAAGCAACTTTTTCTGGCGAGGGCGATGTTTCGGTGTTCTCTGTTTTCTTTGTGCTCTCGCTGTTAGCTGAGCTGGTATTAAGCTGCGGGGCAGGATTTACCAGCGGTATGATCTGCGGTTCCAATACAAAAACACGTGCCGGATCAATTTCGCCTTGTTGGATGATCAGCTGGCTGAGCGTTTGAGCGCGTTCTTTGGCCAGTTGCAGTAGCTCTGTTTGTGAGCGATTTGTCTCCGGGTAACGGTCGATATTGGCATCGGCCACCGCGCGTATTTCAAGTGTCAGTTGCGGGCGTTGTTTCAGGGCTTTGGCGAGTTTCAGGAGGGTTTGGGTTTGTGCCTCCTGGAGTGCCGCGCTATTGGCAACAAAGTGTATTTCAGAAAGCTGATCAGCGCCCTCGATTAAACTGCCCAAAATTGAAAAAGGACTGGTGACAATTTTGGTGATCATGTTGACAAAGGTATTCAAAATAACTGAACTCAGCTTGAAACTTGGGTCATTTAAATCACCTGAAATGGGCAAATCAATATCGATATCGCCTTTTCTGTCTTTCAACAATCCGAGAGCCAAGGGTAGAGGTAAACTGGTCGCCTCGGGGCTATCCACGGATTTGCCGAATGTAAACTGGTTTAGTCCAACCTTATTTTTTGCCTTGATTTTGCTGTTGTTAATCAGATAGTCGAGGTCCAGTTCAAGTTTACCTTTATCAATAAGATAACCCGCATATTTCGCGGAATAAGGGCTGGCAATCGTCATATCTACATTGTTGACTCGAACCAGTAAATGGCTGTTAGGTGATTCGCTAAGCGGGTTCAGTGTGCCATTAATAGACAATTTACCCAGTTCATCGACCTTGCCAGTCAGCGCGACAGAGGATTTAGCATTTACCTCTGAGGAAAGATCGTTTATCTCACCGGAAAGCGCTGAAATTTGGGTAGCAAATGCAGGTTTTAGTGAGGCATC
>JBFHPN010000537.1:0-2395 GCA_041592735.1 Oleiphilaceae bacterium
CAGTTCTTGAGAGGCGGTCGGTTCCGGTTCTGGCCGGATGAGATGTTCTTCGAGAGGACTATAGTCCGCTTTAAAGCTGGTAAAGACACTTTCTATCGGACCTGTCTGGCGTCGCACCAATAATTCTGTTTGCCAGCTTTTTCCCGGGTCAAAATCATGATGCGGACGTATGATAAACAAGGACATTTCAGAGAAATGCGGTGTACCTTCTGCATAAAGATCATTGATCCGGTAATGATCGGTATCTCGGAAGCTGAATTCCAAATCACCCTGATGAATCACAATCCGGTCAAAGATTCCGCCTCTTACGTAACCCGAACCCTTGAACGAATAACCATTGCCCATTAGAGCAAGTGCGTATTCGCCAGGTTTTAATTCACTCATCAGCCAGGCATATTCTGCTTCACCTAAGAGTGATTTCCCGATAGCAGGTACATTCAACAGTGTGAAGTATAAATCCACAAAGCTTTGTTCCTGACTGTCGGGTGAGGTTTGGTTCTGGTCTGCGGCGTCTGTATTGGCAAAGGCTTGGTCGATGCGTGCATTTTTCAGGTGCAAGCGCCGGATAGCGCCGCTACCTGTCAAACTCTGCCAATCGCTGATCTGAGCGGCTTCTGGGTTGATGGCCGCCTTGGGCTGGCGTGCTTGCAGATCTGCTTTAATGATGCCTTCTGCCTGGGCCACTTTGTTAGCGGCACGCATAATGGCCATATTCATCACCATTACGGTGACGGTGGCACCGGATAATCCATCAATATGCATGACATTTGCTGTTGAGCCGGCACCAATTTTGACGGTACTACCTGCGGATATACCTTGATATTGACTGGTAAAGTCGAATAATTTTTGTTCAGGAATGCCCACCAAAAGAATAGGCTCATGATGTTCCAGCACTAGTGCACTGATAATTTGGCCCTGGATATTCATATTCACGAGGATATTAACTGGCTCACCTGAATAGGCAGGAATACGTGCAAGATCGTCTGTCTCAAAGGCATAACCCAGGAGCGTGTCATTCTGATAAATATAACGAATCTTGAGTTCGCCGGATTTATCTGAAATACGGCTGGCTTGCGGGAAGGCTTGTTTGATAAGAGGCAGGGCTTCTTTTGCCGGGCTGATAATCAGCCCGCCAGCCACGGCGGAGAATGGCAGACATAGGAAAAAAGCCAGCAGAATAATCTGCATTATTTTGGGCCTTGAAACTGGTCGAAACCAGGCGTATTTGTCTATTTGAACGGCTAGCATGGATGATCCCGATGATGACATCGGAATCATCATAGCGAGAGCGCAGCGCCAATAGCCAGGTAATAGCTATATAAAATTGATTTACATCAATGAGTTACCAATATGTAGGTAGTTCGTCTACCCTCCATAAGTAGGGAGGCTCTGGAGATGGTGGGAACCCTAAATTTAAACGTATTGTAGTGCGCTGGCAGGATTTTGATGTCGTTGGCGGTGATCACAAGGCTTGAGCAAAGAGAAGCCCTACTGCGCAGATGCGGTTTTCTGTCTTGGAATAGCGCTTGTTTTTTGCCTGGGGCTTTGCTTTTTGCTAAGCAGGCAGTATCCTGAGCGCCCTTTATATATAAGGCTTTAATACGCGGATGGCCTGATTACGGAGCACAATTTTGCAGGATAAAGAACCGGATAAACACCCCACAGCATCTCAGCCTGCTGAGAAGATCAGAGCAAAAGCAGCGAAAAGCTTGCTTCGCTCTTCTGGCCTGGTGGGTTTAATGACCATGCTCTCAAGGGTTTTTGGTTTGATAAGAGATATGGTTGTCGCCCAATATTTCGGTGCCTCGGCCAGTGCTGACGCTTTTTTTGTGGCCTTTAAAATACCCAACTTTTTTCGACGCCTGTTCGCAGAGGGTGCCTTTTCTCAAGCGTTTATTCCGGTTCTTTCTGAATATAGAAGTACAAAAACGGAACGTGAAGTGCGCCAATTGGCCAATTCAGTTGCCGGCGTGCTTGGCGGGATTCTATTTATTATCACCTTTCTGGCTATTATGGGCGCACCCTGGCTCACCGCGCTATTTGCTCCGGGCTTTATGGATGATCCGTTCAAGTACTCCCTGGCAACCGAGATGTTACGGATCACCTTCCCGTATTTATTTCTTATTTCGCTAACCGCCTTTGCCGGTTCGATTCTCAACAGTTACGGATATTTCGCGGTGCCGGCCTTTACTCCGGTGTTATTGAATCTGGTACTGATAGCGTCGGCTGTCTGGCTGACGCCCTTATTTGAAACGCCCATAATCGGTCTGGCATGGGGGGTGTTTATTGCAGGTGCCACCCAATTATTCTTCCAGTTTCCATTCTTGCTGAAAATGGGGCTGTTACCGCGCCCTCGTTTCGATTACCGACATGAAGGCGTGAAACGCATCTTTAC
>JBFHPN010000538.1:0-2393 GCA_041592735.1 Oleiphilaceae bacterium
CCGCCAACCATAAATAGATTGGTCATCATCACCCACCACCATAATCGGAATGCGATTGCCGGCGAGTACCCGCAACCAGGCATATTGAATAGTGTTAGTATCCTGAAACTCATCCACTAAGAGATAGCGGAAACGATCCTGATAGTGAGCCAGTAAGCCGGGTTTGTTAAGCCAGAGTTCGTGAGAGCGAAGTAATAATTCGCCGAAATCGACCATGCCTGATTGCTGACATTGTTTTTCATAATCCTGATACAGTCGGGCCATTACCTGATCATACTGGCTATGAATCTGTGTCAGATAGGCGGCGCGAATACCTTCATCCTTTTTGCCATTGATGAACCCCTGTACTTGCTTGGGTGGCCAGCGAGTTTCATCCAGTTGTTGTTCACGCATAATGCGTTTTATGATTCTGAGCTGATCATCGGAGTCCAGAATCTGAAAGTTTTCGGGCAGATTAGCATCATGGGCATGAGCCCTGAGTAAACGATGCGCAATTCCGTGAAAGGTGCCAAACCAGAGGTTTCGGCCTGGCAGTTGAAGTAATTCTTCTATTCTGCCTCGCATTTCCCTGGCAGCTTTGTTGGTGAAGGTAACGGCCATGATAGACGATGGGCTTAGGCGTTCTACCTCGATTAACCAGGCTATCCTGTGCACCAGTACACGGGTTTTCCCGCTGCCGACACCGGCAAGTATCAGCAGGTTTTGCATGGGCGCAGTCACTGCTTCACGCTGGGCGTCGTTTAAACCATCTAGTATATGAGAAACATCCATGGGGTATTATCTTGTTGCAAGTCGAAGAGGCTGACAAGGATACCATTGCAAAGCGGGCTTGTTTAGAAGAAAACAGGGTATTTTAATTGCAAGCGGGCAGTTATGCCCGCTTAAATAAAATTATTCACCACATACAGTCGTTGTAGTGCTTGAGAATAAGCCCAGGACATGAGTAAAGTGAACATCAACGCTACCTACTTTCGTTATGCCTGCAGCGCTTTTAGCTTTTTCTACACCTGCATCGCCGGTACCAATTAAGCCTAGAATGTTAGTAGCATTTGACTCACCTTTTTTTGTACAGCCAACAGCGTTGTCTCTAACATCAATCGGTGCAGTCATATTCGTATACAAAAAGCCGCCTTGATAAGGGCCCATAGCACAACCAGTTAGAGATAATGCAAGTGCTGCTGCGACAGTAATCTTTTTCATAATTATATTCCTTTATGCTTTTAGTTATATTTTGGGTATTTCTACCGATGTGGATTCTTTATTAATTTTTTTTTATATGCAATCTGTTTTTGTGGTTAGATTTGTATTTGCTTGAAGTATTTTCACTATGAGCATTAAACTCAAAAAAGGCTATACTTTAGCAATACCTTAAACTCAGTTGAATTCTTATGGATTTTGGTTTTATTAAAAAACTGCTCAGATTGCCGGAGGCTTCGGGAAGTCTTTCGTCTGAGTCGGCTAAAGCTGAAATCTACGAGGCCTATCTCTCTGAACGCAAGGCAAGGCAGTCGTTAGAGGCTGCCTTGCAGTCCAGCGAGGCTAAACTGATCCAGTTAGCCAAAGATCACGCCCGTGAATTGGCAGATAGTCATACCCAGTTAAGCCAGCAGATCACTTTGCGCAAACAGATAAGTGATGCTCTGGTAAAAAGCCAAACCCGTTTGACTCAGGCCATGGCTGCTACTCGTTTGGGATTGATTGACTGGGATGTATTACATGGGCAGTTTTATCAGTCCGAATTTTTAAATGTATTTGGCAATAAAGAACAAACCACCGAAGAGATTATTCGCACGCTGAAGCGGGTGATTCATCCCATCGATTACATTCATGTGCGCGATACGCTGAACGCCTGTCTGGAAGGACGCCAGGCAGAATATATTCTGCAGTATCGGGTGCAACAAGATGACAATAACTGGTTATGGATCGAAGAGTGCGGCAAGATTGTGGATCTTGATGTCAACGGCAAAGCCTTGAGAATCCTCGGTACCCGTAGAAATATCCAATCTGAAGTCGTGCGCGATGAACAAGTGCGTTTAGCTAAGTCGGTGGTGGACCATACATCCGAAGGTGTATTTGTTTTAGATCCTCAGTTCCGTTTTTTATCGGTTAACCCGGCCTATTCCAAGATAATCGGTTACGAATCGGCCTATCTGGCCGGAAAGCGCATTCAAGAGATTACCGATACCCCGCAACGTGAGCAGATTTTCGAAGAAATCTTCCAGCAGGTGCAGTCAAAAGACCAATGGCAGGGTGAGCTGCTGGAGAAACGTTTTCAGGGTGACTATTACCGGCAGTGGACTCAAATCAATGCCATCCATGATGAGCAAGGCTTGATAAAGTATTATGCGGGGATGGTGTCGGATCTGTCCTTTCATAAAGCCGCCGACAAGAAG
>JBFHPN010000539.1:0-2389 GCA_041592735.1 Oleiphilaceae bacterium
AGATTGTGCAAAATTCATAAACGGATACTTGATAATGTCAAAATAGGGTGAGTAATCAAAATCACTCGGTGTGCACAATTTAGGATTACGGCGATATATTTTTATTTCATGATTTTCGCTGCGTCGCACCAGAGGCAAAATGGGGTACTGAATGGAGGCAAATGCTTCAGCAATCATTGTGGAACATACGGTTTTGGTACTCTTGCCCACATGCGCGGTAAATAAGCTTGAGCGCCAGCGTCGTGGCATAATCCACCATGGAAATAAAAAACGTAACAGATCAAATATCTGCCGGATATCATAATCAGAACCCAAGCGACTAATGGCATAACTGATGACTTTCTGTGCATCGCCAAAGGTCAGATCGCGTGGCCGACAGATACGCATATGATCACGGTCGTAGCTGGATAGGGGGCGAACAAGCGTACCACGGCCCAGTTCACTTTCTACAATTAACTGTACATCTGGTTGGCCATCAAAAAATTCTTTAACGCGCTGGCGACAGAGCGGGCTTTCTATTTCATGCACGCGACCAATATATAGCGCGGCATGCGACCAGCGGCTTTGGGTGATGGTTTTAATGACATCGCTTGCCCGGGTGCGCCCTTCAATAAGGATGACGTCGCCGGGTTTGATTTCATAGCGCATTCGCTCATAATCGCTCATCGGAACGGAATTGGGCGGGCGTTCATGCGTCAGCCAATCAACAATTAAGTTAATTATTTTGGTTTTACCTTTGAAGCCCATTTCCTAAACCTTCTGATGTCTATACTATTGTGTATAGACAAAAAATGCCTTTTAAACAAAGGCAGAATTGTAAAATCTTATTGCAAAGCTTCTGGAAATATCCTGTTTCACTGGAGCGGAAGGAGAGTAAAATGGCGAAAACCAAACAAACATCTGATAAATCAACGGCACAAAAAACGGCCAGTGCGGTAAAGAACAAAGCTTCTTTGGTTGGCGAGCAAAGTGCCCAGCTGTCTGAAAAAATCAAGGAGTCAGCCAGACAGATCTGGTTGGCGGGTTTAGGCGCCTATACCAAGGCGGAAGAAGATACAGGCAAAATTTTCGAGAAGCTGGTTAAAGAAGGCGAAGAGATCGAGAATCTGACCCGCGGTGTTGTCGAAAAACAATTCAAAGCCGTAGAAGATAAAGTTGAAGGTGTTCGCGAAAAAGCCAGTGGTACACTCGGCAAGCTTGAAAGCGTGTTCGATCAAAGGGTTTCCTCTGCATTGGAGCGCCTGGGTATTCCCAGCCAATCACATGTGGCTGAACTGGAAAAGCGCATCGCTGCTCTGGAAGCGAAACTGGCTGGTAAGTAACAATAAGATTGTTCACATAAGGCTTTAGCGCGCGGCGAGCCTTTTCTTGAATATCCGTCTAGTGAAGGGGAGAGCTTTGCCTGCCGGGCGGCTATTTCCTTTGGCCTAGAGATAGGCTGCTTTTAATTGATTCAGTGCGTCCCGCTGTTCCTCATCCAGGAAGGGGGCGACTAAAGATATGACCTGGTATACGCCTCTGGCTATTATGTCCTCGGTGATTTCCTGCTGCGAAATAATGGCGAAATTAAGCCAGAATGTGGCAGTCAGAACGATATTTTCACACAGTGCTTCAATTTCGCTCTCCGATGCTTTGAGGTTGCCCTGTTCCTTAAGGCTTTTCAGAATTGTGAGAGAGGCTTTTTTCTTCTTCAGAATGATTTTGTTGAAACGGTTCTGAATGTTGTCGTGATGCTGCAGCACATGCACAACGTCTTGATAAAGAAACCGATATTTAGCAATGTTTTCAAAAATTAAATGTAAGAAGAACCATTGATCTTCAATATCCATGGGTTCATCCGGTACTTCAAGCAGGCAGGTAATTTCTTTTTCGTACCAGTTAAAAAGATTGGTCAGGATGTCGGATTTACTTTTGAAATGGTAATAGAGGTTGCCGGGGCTGATATCCAGCTCATCTGAGATAAGCAAGGTCGTGACATTAGGCTCACCCAATTCATTAAACAGTTCGAGGCTTTTATGAAGAATCCTGTCTTTAGTTTTCATGCTCACTGTCTTGCATACCCGGAAATTATGAAGTGGACACTAATGTTAATGGATCGAGATAGAAATGTGTGATCTTTTCATCAACAAATTTATTAAAAAATTGGCTGCTTTGAGATATTGATCTGAAAATGGGCAGCGGGTTTTGATAATTACTGATACGCACTTTCATTTTGCTGTAGTCATCTTTGATTTTGGTAAAGCGCGCGGTAATGCTTGAGGCGATAACATGATTTTCCGGGCAAGGTTGCTCTTTCGCAAAAAACTGTTTGTAGTGCTGTTCTTCAAGAGGTGAAAGATTATCTTTCGTGGCAATGTGTTTCATCTTGATACGTTCAAGAATGCAGTGA
>JBFHPN010000540.1:0-2389 GCA_041592735.1 Oleiphilaceae bacterium
TCCTACATCTGTCGAAGCATACGCGCATCCTTCGGATTGGAAAACCCAGCTAAGCCAAAGCAAAATGACGACGGCTGAGCTACTGAGCCGCGCTGGGCTAGATAGCCACCCCTGGGCAGACTCTTCGGCGGAGTTACTGTTCGAACTCAGAGTACCCGCCAGTTACCTGAAAAAAATCGTCAAAGGTGACCCCTTTGACCCGCTGTTATTACAAGTATTACCGCAAAAAGCCGAGCATGTATTAACCCCCGGTTATTCGGATCAACCTTTGGCTGAACATACATTCACACCCGTAAAAGGCTTGCTGCATAAATATGTCAATCGGGTATTACTGATCACCAGTGCACGCTGCGCCATTAATTGTCGTTACTGTTTCAGGCGCAGCTTTCCCTATGACGAGCATCGTCAGTCCCGAGAGCAATGGCAGGATGCCCTGAACTATATCCGGAGTACCCACGATGTTGACGAGGTTATTCTTAGTGGCGGAGATCCATTGGTTCAAAATAACGCGTCTCTCTTATGGCTTCTGCGAGAGATTGACTCTATCAGCCATATTCAGCGCATCCGTATTCATACCCGAATGCTTACCTCGATGCCCGCTCGCATGGATCCGGAATTACTATCAGGCCTGGCAGAATTGCATAAAAAAATTGTACTTGTGACGCATTGCAATCACCCTAATGAATTGGATCCTCAAGAGCAAGGCCAGCTCTTCGCCGATTTAAAAGCCATCAATATCACCTTATTGAATCAATCTGTCTTACTTAGAGGCGTTAATAACGATGCCGAAACACTCGCCAGACTGAGTAAGAAATTATTTGACCTGGGGATACTTCCCTACTATTTATTTTTGATGGATCCGGTTCGCGGTGCGGCGCACTTTGATGTCAAGGAAACCGACGCTGTAAGCATTTACCAGACCTTGCAAAGCAAATTGCCCGGCTATCTGGTGCCCCGTTTGAGCAGAGAAATTCCGGGCGAGGCAGCAAAAACCTTGATTAGTGTCTCTTGAGCACCCTGTTTCGATGGGATGACATGTCAGGCTTAGCGTTATAATTGACGTGATTTAACATTTCGTGACTTACTTTCTCTCATTAAATCAAGACAATACTGGAATCCCTGCTATGCTATTTATAAGCGATCATTGAGAATCGTTGATACTCGAAAAGTACGACCGGGAAATGGCATTCTAAACGATAAAAACAAGGTGAGCCCAGGCTCTCCAGAGGATTTCTGCGTTTACCCAGTTACCAAAGAATTATTTAGGAAAAACAAATGCTTGGCCAAGAACTTGAATTGGATTTATCCATACCAGAACAAATACAAATCAGCATTTCTTTTGCTGAGCCAACACCTGCCGGATTTAAAGTATGGGTAGATAACCTACCTCTGGCAAATGTTGGCGAGAGTTCAAGACAGCTTTACCAGGCTATTATCGATTTCAATAAATTAACAATGCCACCCCACGCCAGATTTCAATTACTTGAAATCATGCGTCCGCCCATTGAGTTTGTTTGCAAAGAGCTTTCCAAGCACTTTCTTAATCAATCGGTTGTACTACCAGAGAAACAACAGAAAATTGCCAACCTGGCGCAAACTCTTCAAATACATTTGGCGACTGGTTATAAAATCGTACTGATGGACAGCATCCAATTGCTGTCTAACGACAAGCAACGAAAACAATTTGTACATGCTGCCCATCGTGTTATGTCTGAGTATGGCCAGGTCATTCTCCGTTCGTCACAACTTTACACAGCAACGCCCAAAAATATCTGGCTTGAAATGCACCGTATCTTCGTTTTTGCTGAAGCTCTGAATATACTTAAATACAAGGTGATCGACCCCTACAGCAAATACCAGATTGAAAGCACACTTGATCAGGCCTATAAGCGTAACCTTCTGCTAAATACCTCAAGACCGAATCAGCTTCGCCAGCAAGATATTCAGATTGCCTACGATGTCTTTGAACTATGGTCAGAATATGTTGAAATTGGTGCCGATCTGATTGACTCCTCGGTATTTATTGTCAATATGGAGCAAGACAGCACGCCACGTTACAAAAGTCTGTTAAACACCACAACGGAACACCATTACGGTTTTGATACCAGCGAACTGGTCGAGCGTATCCATAACTATCTGAATGCACATGACTCATCTCGTGTACCTGAAAAACAAGCCAAACAACATGCAGATAGCTCAGATCAATTAACGGTCCCCAAAACTGTCAGCGATATTTTATTGAATCATTTAAACCAGGCATTCGGTGTACTCACCAAACGAAGCTTTAAACGCATTCCTAATGAAGGCATGCTTAACCTGTGTATCGGATTAAGTGCTACACACTATTACAGCTCAGGTAAAGTATCCTTTCATACTCAAATGCTGAAAA
>JBFHPN010000541.1:0-2381 GCA_041592735.1 Oleiphilaceae bacterium
TAGCCAGGACGCACCGCAGAAAACAGGTCTCTTAACTCAAAAGCATGGGACGGATCGCATTTGAGGTTCATCTGGGCAATTCCGGCTTCTTCAGCAAGCGTCGCGAACATTTTACTTTTGATTTTTGCAACAAGAACGTCTGGCCCAAATGGGTAATCTTCTCGTGCTGAAGGTTTGCTTAGCAGATAGTCCCTGGCTTCGTTGTAGTTCATAATGATTCCTTGCTGTGATATCTGTGGCTCACGCGTGATTATCTTCAAGCATATGCGATGCATTTATAGTGCAATGACTATAAGTTTAGTCTGATTTTAAGTACACGTATTGTTATCACAAGAGAATATCGACTAATACACATTCCATTAATTGCTGGTTGGCCAAGCTGCAGCAGGCTTGTTAGACTCACCGGTATTAAAATAATACGGATTCAGATCAATGCCTTATCGTCCTACAGAGAAAACAGAGGCGCGAAAAAAAGCCCAACACAAACTATTGCTATCTACCGCTTTGAACATTGTCGCCAAGCAAGGTTTTGGAAACCTGACGATTGCACTATTGGCGGAACAAGCGCAGGTTGCGATAGGTACGGTTTATAAATATTTCGAATCAAAAGCAGTGTTGTGCGCCGAGGTCTTCAAGCTGGCAACTGAAAAAGAAGTAGCCAGGGTTCAGGATGCTGCCTTTCCAGAGTCTCAGGGGCTTAAATGTGAACAGAGACTGGCAGATGCCATTAATATTTTCTCTGAGCGTGCGCTGCTGGGGCGAAACCTGGCTTATGCATTGATCGCTGAGCCTGTTGAAGAAATGGTTCAGGTGGAACGCTTGAAATATCGCGATGCGTATGCCGATATTTTTGAGAACCTTATAAAAGAAGGCATTGAGACGGGTGAGTTCTGTCCTCAGGATGCACGCGTTTCTGCAGCGGCTTTGGTGGGAACTTTGGCAGAAACCTTGTTAGGATCAATTGTTCTGGATCGCAAAGCGATTAAGCAGATGAATCAAATCGAGGTTATTACGCAGATTAGGGGCTTCTGTTTGCGAGCAGTCAAATAGTCTGGTTATCTGCACTTCATGTATATGTGTCACGAAATCAGAAGTTTATGCCGTTGTGGCGCTTTATAATCAGATTAGGGTATCGTTGCAGAAAGTAGTGCGAATCAGATTTAAGAGGGAAATACTGCTGGGGTAGAGGTTCGAGTTAGCAAAAGTAAACCGTCCCAAACTTGTCTTGACTACTCAGTCACGTAACATGCAGAGTTTTCTTGCCGAAACAGAGCTTGCTTTGTACGATATGCAACTATTTGTAGTGAAAGTCTGGGAGACTTCGATGAAAAAAATTAGTGTGGCAGTTTTTGTTTGCCTGGCGATGCTGCTTGGTGGATGCCAAAGTTTTCAAAAAGATAGAGATCTGGAAATGTATCTTGTGGGTGCCGGTCTGAGTTATGCCATTGGTAAGCATGTGTGTCGTCATAGTGAGTTTGATGAAAACTGTGGCGTGGGCGCCGCAGCTGCCTTTGTTATTTGGTATTAAGAAAACTTCTGGATAACGATAAGCGGCGAACTATGGGCGATGAATCCGGCTTGATCAGCGAAGAACAGCAACTTAGCTTCGAAAAACAAATCTGTTTTTCATTATATTCTGCCGCCAATGCTATTGTGCGGGCCTATCGCCCGCTGTTGGCAGAGCTCGATCTGACCTATCTGCAATACATGGTCATGCTGATTCTTTGGGAAAAAGATGCGGTTAGCGTGTCAACGCTTGGAAATAAACTACATCTTGATTCAGGTACCTTAACCCCGTTATTAAAGCGTCTTGAAGCAAAAGGTCTCATTAAACGCAGGGTATCGGCAAAAGATGAGCGTGTGAAGATCATGGATTTAACTGCTGAGGGGCGGAGCCTGCGTGTTAAGGCAAAAGACATTCCTAACACTATTCTGTGTAAAACGTCATTGCCATTTGCTGAACTCGAATTGTTAAAGAAACAGTGCGAGCACTTGATTTGTACCTTGGATAAACCTTCTTAGTGGGTGCGGTGGTTTCGGGTATTTGTTGAATTCTGAGGTTTAGACAAACTTTCCTGATTTAACCAGTACCTTAATAAATTGTTCTTTTGTAATGCGGGCGTCAGCGCGTCATACCAGTTTCTCAGAATTCTCAGATAACGCTGCTGGCAGGACCTGATCTGCTCAGTATCGAGCGAAAAATCATCCAAATGATCCATGTCGGCTTCTATCGGTTTAGTAAGATAGTCAAAACCGATGGTGAGACAGAGAATATGTTTGTACCTTTTTTGGTCTGATGCAAGTTCGTCGAGCATGTCCTGATTTGTGCCGGATGTATTAATGCTATGGATCAGAAGATACGCTTCACTGGCATCCACCAA
>JBFHPN010000542.1:0-2373 GCA_041592735.1 Oleiphilaceae bacterium
AAGACAAGTCTATCGATTCATGGATATCGGCACCGGTAAGGATTTAGCTGAATATGGCGATATCCCGTATCATATGATCGATATTATTGAACCTCACCAGGAATTTGACTTATTTAGTTATGCTGAGGGTTTTTGCAGCTCATATAACCGCATAATCAACAGGGATAAACTTCCTTTTCTGGTTGGTGGCACCGGAATGTATCTGGATGCCGTTTTAAGTCGCTATAAATTAACCATAGCAAACATTGATAAAAATACACGTTCCCAGCTTGAAAAAAAATCCGATGAAGCTTTGCGTCAGCTTCTTTTAGAATTAAAGCCAACCCAGCATAACACGACAGATACAGAGGACAGAGGCAGACTGATCCGCGCCATAGAAATTGAATTAGCCTCGCAGCACTCTTCTGAATGTCTGGTCTGGCCGAATTTTGAACCATTCATCATAGGCATTAACGTGCCACGGAATGTTCTGAAAGAAAAGATACACGCAAGGCTAAAGGCCCGATTTCAGGAAGGCATGATCGATGAGGTGGAAATGCTGATTCGAAGAGGTATTAGTGACTTACGATTACATAATTTTGGTTTGGAGTACCGTTATATCGCACTTTATTTAAAAGGCGAGCTGAATTACAACGACATGTTTCAAAAGTTAAA
This sequence comes from Oleiphilaceae bacterium, assembly GCA_041592735.1. Lineage (GTDB taxonomy): Bacteria > Pseudomonadota > Gammaproteobacteria > Pseudomonadales > Oleiphilaceae > PZPK01. The sequence goes on from JBFHPN010000542.1 coordinate 655, forward strand.
CGCTGAAATAGTACGTTTTTCTAAACAGCAGGAAAAATGGTTCAGAACACTTGAAAAAAAACAGCATAAAGTCCATTGGCTAGAAGCGAATCAAGATCTTGAAAGCCAAGCAAGCTTGCTGCTAGAGAAACACCTCAGGCAGCTTTAACGCGCCTGAGGGATGCTTAGGATTAATCACTATAACGTGTAAAATTGAGCCGGTAATCCAGATCGTCTATTTTTTCCCAGATTGCCAGGAATCTGCCGTCGTCTGATAAAGGCGCTAATGCCGGATTGGAGCCATTATCCGCCAAGGTCGAGACGCTATCCCAGGTTGCATTCAACGAGGAGTAATAACTGGTTAAAACATTCCCTTTGGTCAAGCCATTTTGCCATAGTAAATTGGCATTACCTTCACGATCAACGCGTAAAACGGGTTTATGTATTTGAGGCGAACTGGTAATCAGCTTTTCTGCCTTCCAGCCTTTTTCTGGCGTAAAATAACGACTGTAAAGCTCAGTGATATTTGTTTCATTGATCTTTTGGGTCCATACGACGAGCACTTCTTTATCATCTGTAATTTCAACCTGCGGATAGCCTGCATCTCCGAGGCGATTTGCTTCAAGCCTTGAAGCCAGGGTTCCCCAATTACCGGTAAAACGGTTATACCAGAGATTATTGCGAATACCATCATGCTTTAGCCAAACAGCAAAAGCATCACCATTTTCACCAATAGAAATATCGGGTAGCGTTGAATCCCCTATCCCAAATTCTGGTGAGTTACTTGCAATCACATCCAGCTGCACAGGCGTTTGCCAGCTATCGCTCTGACTCACGCGAATTCTGTTGCTGAATATTCTTAATTTCCCGGAAACGTCCTGTGACCAGAGAGCCATCGCCTGGCCATTTGAGTTAATGGCCAGTTTTGGACTTTCGGTTGTTGAAGTAACAGCCGTATCAATAAATGTTGGCGTGCTTATCCATGCCCCGTTTTCCATGAGCGGATCCGTTGTTGCCGCCAGTTTGAAAAGTCGTGTTTTGATTCGTGCTGATGAACCATCATGCTCTCGCCAAATGGCAACAACGTTGCCGCTTTTATCAATTCCAACTTGTGGCGAATCCGCGTTGCCGGTTTTAAGGAACCCGGTATCACTAATGTCCACACTACCTAACCAGTTCTCTCCGTCATAAAGATTCGCAAAGACGGAAACATACTCTCCCACTTGTGCAGCCTTTGTCCAGACAACAGCGATCTGACCGCTATCATTTATTGATGCATGATATTCAAGCACGTCGGTTTCGTTAATCGTGTCTATTCGTTCAGCATTCGCACATTCAGAAGGCGATGCTTCAAGGCAGATGTTTTTATTCGGGTTTAACAAGGACCATTTTTTAGAAGAAATGAGATAACGACTAAGCCATAGCTGGTTTATTCCGGCAACATCACTTTCCTGACGCCAGATGCCGACAGTGTCGCCGTTCTGATTGCTCACGATAAGAGGTGAAAATTGATTTTTAGATTCAACTAAGGCTTTTTCTGTATTGTTGTCACTCGTATCGACATAAACCTGGATATTCGGTAGTTGTTTAACGCTCTTCCAGCTGCCTTTTTCGGTAATAAAATCATAGAAATTACTTCCCTGAATGAAGTTACGATCGTCTTCTGCCGTTTTAGTATCATCTTCAACCAGATCCCTGGCAGGTTCATTCACATTTACTGTGTAGGCGGTATTTAAGGCA
>JBFHPN010000543.1:0-2368 GCA_041592735.1 Oleiphilaceae bacterium
CTTTTCAGCCGCTTAACCGAGGCATAAGATGCCCTGATTAGCGTGCAAACTCAAGTTTTGATTACAGTTTTTATTGATCTTTTTATACTATAGTCGGGTTTATTGGTTTAAACATAATTCAATCCAGTTTTGAATGCCTGCGCTCCGATATTTTTGTTTATGTAATATCAGATAAAACTGTCTGCGGAAATCTCTTTGCGGGATGGATAAGGGAACCAACGTGCCTCGCTTGAAAGCATCCTGCAAGGTGATGCGAGACAGACAACCCAGCCCCATGCCTGATTCTACGGCGCGTTTGATTGCTTCGGTATGTTGCAATTCAAGTTCAACCTGCAAATGACTGAGAATGCCATGCATAGCGTAATCAAAGGCTTGCCGTGTACCGGAGCCGGTTTCCCTCAGTATCCATTTAGCCTGCATCAGATCGTTGTCGCTTAAGTGCGTGTGTTTGGCATAGGGATGTTCCGGCGGACAAAATACCACCAGTTCATCTTCGCGCCATGGTATTACCTCTAATTCAGAATGGGCAATTTCGCCCTCTATCAGCCCGATATCCAGCTCGTAGTTAATGACTTTCTCGGTGATTCGGGTCGTGTTAGCAACTTCCAGCCGGGCATTTGAATGGGGATAACGCTTTTTAAAGGCAGACAATATATGGATGGCCAGATAATTACCGATAGATAGGGTGGCGCCGATTTTCAAATCGCCTACTTGAGCATGCTGTGAAAGTGCTTGCTCAAGGGCTTGAGCCTGAGCCAGAAAAGATTCTGCCTGATTGCGCAGTACTTTACCCAGTTCGTTGAGTTGCAAACGTTTTCCCACTCTGTCAAATAACTGGATGTCGAACTGACTTTCCAGCGCTTTCAGGGACTCACTGGCTGCTGACTGAGACATGGCCAGCCTTTCTGCAGCATGAGTGATATTAGAGGTATGTGCTGTTTCAAGAAATACTTCGATTTGTTTCAGGCTGAATTTCATATCGATAAAACCGATTAAGTATATAAATATTATTTGTTTTACTGATATATTAGGCTGGCTTAGACTTGCTAACAAGTTAATTTTGCTGTCTTTAGTCTTGAAGGAGTGCGTATGGCAGGTTTTATGAAAGAAACGGTCACTAGTGTGAAGCATTGGAATGATACTCTGTTCAGTTTTACGACAAGCAGAGATCCATCATTTCGTTTTAAAAATGGCCATTTCATTATGATGGGGCTGGAACATGAAGGTAAGCCATTAATGCGCGCCTACAGTATTGCCAGTGCCAACTATGAAGAGCATCTTGAATTTTTTAGTATCAAGGTTCCGGACGGCCCATTAACCTCCAAGCTACAGAAAATTCAAGTGGGTGATCAAATATTGCTTAGCCGCAAGCCTACAGGCACCTTGGTGTTGGATAATCTGTTGCCGGGCAGAAACCTCTATCTGATTTCGACGGGTACAGGCCTTGCGCCCTTTATGAGCATTATTAAAGATCCTGAAACCTACGAGAGATTTGACAAGGTTATTCTGACGCATGGTACGCGTTATACCTCTGAATTAGCGTATCGAGAGCAAATCAAAGATGAGTTACCAAAAAATGAATATTTTGGCGAGTTGATCAAAGATAAGCTGATCTATTATCCAACGGTAACCCGTGATGATTTTGAAACTAAAGGGCGCATCACCGATGCCCTTGAAACCGGTAAACTGACGTCCAGTATCGGTTTGCCTGAGTTGAGTCTTGAACATGATCGCTTCATGATCTGTGGAAGCCCGAGCATGCTGAAAGATACCTGTAAAATACTAGATGCCAAGGGTTTTACCGAAGCGAGACACGGTGATGCCGGGCATTATGTGATTGAGCGGGCCTTTGTAGAGAGCTAGTGCTCGCTGAGCAACAAACCGCTCGTTGAGCTTGTCGAAACGTTGAAGAAACGTGAATTCCAAGGTTTGACTAAGGTTCACGTTTTTTAATCACTTCGACAGGCTCAGTGAACGTAAATATCGTTTCAACTGAATACTCATCAGTTCGGGTTGACGAATAAACCGTCCAGATCAATGCTGTTGTCCGAGGGCGCTTCTTGCGGAGGGCAATGGTATTCTGCAACCGTTTTTCCCTGATCTTCACTGATCAGATGCACATCAAACCCCCATAACCGGTGAATATGTTTAAGTACTTCCTGCGTGCTTTCGCCCAGAGGAATGCGATCTCTTACGGTGTGCTTAAGCGTAAGTGAGCGATCTCCTCTGAGGTTGACATTCCATATCTGGATGTCGGGTTCCCGCATGCTTAAATTATATTGCTGGGAGAGTTTTTCACGCACATAGCGGTAACCATTATCATCATGAATGCCGGTTACCTCATAATGTTTCTCCTGATCATCATCTC
>JBFHPN010000544.1:0-2361 GCA_041592735.1 Oleiphilaceae bacterium
AAAGCCTTAAGTCTGGACCCGGAAGAATTAAACAGTTTGGGTTTAAAAGCGATTGATGCGTTTTCAAACGATCGACTTCAAGAAGCCAAAACATTGTGGGAAAGGATTCTAAGCCTATATCCTGAGCATCCAGCCCGGCCATCTATCGAGGCGGGGATTCAGCGTGCAAATCTTTCATTAGGGCTCGCCCTGACTAATGGGATTAATCAGCTCCCTGGATCAGAAGTTGCTTCTGCAGAAGCAAAGATAGAGGTTAACGTTTCCATATCCCCTGATATCAGGGCTTCACTCAGTGATGAGGACACCGTGTTTGTCCTCGCTAGAAATGTCAATCCGGAACCCGGAAAGCCGAACGTTCCATTGGCTGTCAGTCGTCACCAGGTTAGAGAATTACCAATCACCATTACCCTGGATGATAGTAACGCGATGTCTCCGATGGCGAAACTATCCTCAGCTGAATACGTTACGGTGATTGCAAGAGTGTCAAAATCAGGCAATCCCATGCCACAACCTGGTGATTTTGAAGCTGTCAGTGCGGACCTAAAACCCCTTGATCAAGGTGCAATCGAGCTGATTATACAAACTAAACTGAACTAAACTATCGGGTCTTTACGCTGTTACAAAGCCTGTATACATAACAATAAGAAAACAATGAGGTGATGTTATGAAAGTGCCACAAATTATTGATGATATTGAAGCAAGGATCATCAATACCCTTAAGCTGTCACGATTTAAAAACCAGATCGTCGGCAAAGGCTATGTTACAGGTTTAAAAGCAGTTACGTATCTGCTGAATATTCCAAAACCAACCGTATTTATAGGGCGAGGTGCTTCAATACGGTTATGCGAAACAGTTGCCCAATTTGGTTTGAATAAATTACTGGTGGTGACCGACAAATCCCTTTACGAAATGGGCTTGCTTGAACCTTTGCTTATCCAGCTTCAGACATCAGGCATGCCTTACTCCTTGTTTACGGATGTGTTACCTGATCCTACTTTTGATATTGTAGAAAAAGGGTTACAGCAATATCGGGAGCATAATTGTGATGGCGTCTTAGCCATTGGCGGAGGTTCATCGATAGATGCTGCCAAAGTCATTGCGCTCGCTGCCAGCAATGATGTGGCACCATTGCAATTAGTGGGCATTTTAAAGGGTAGAAAACCTTCGGCACCGTTCTTCGTGGTAACGACGACTGCAGGAACAGGTTCTGAAGCGACTATTGGTGCCGTGATATCTGATAGTCATACACATAAAAAAGAATTGGTTATCGATACTAAATTAGTCCCCTTAGTCGCTGCCTTGGACCCGGATCTGATGAAAGGGCTTCCGCCGGCTATTACAGCTGCGACGGGCATGGATGCGTTGACGCATCTGCTTGAATCTTACTTGAGCGGCATGGCAAATGAAGAATCAGATTATTATGCGCGTTCAGGGATCAAGTTAATATTTGAAAATCTGCCGATTGTCTATAAACGAGGAAGCTCAATAAAAGCCAGAGAAAATATGGCGCTTGCTTCTTATTACGGTGGTCTGACAATTAATATTGCCGGATTAGGTTATGTGCATGCCTTTTCGCATCAGCTTGGTTCTCTTTATGGCGTTCCGCATGGTATCGCCAATGCGACGGTTCTTCCTTACGTGCTTGAGTTCAATATTGGCGCGTCAGCTGAGCGCATGGCACAGATAGCCCGATTCCTTGGTTTGGGTGAAAAGGCTGATTCAGAGAAACATTTGGCAGAGAAGCTTGTGCTTGCGGTTAAATCCTTGATTGAGGAAATCAACATCACGCCTGTGATTCCGCAAATTAAAACACAGGATTACCCCAGAATTATCCAGCATGCCTTTAAAGAGGCAAATTCAACTTATGCTGTGCCGAAATATATGTCGTATGAAGAAGCGCAATATCTGTTGGATAGGATTTCGGGACGGTAGTCGCTTTTCATATAAGCGATAGGATATTCTCATGAAGCGCCGAACATCAAGGCGCTAACTAATTGATACGACCGGATCTTTGTAACGACCAAACACCGCTATTAATGCAGTGTTTCGGTCGGTTCAAGTATCAGCCCGCTTTCAGGCAAGGGTTCACCATCTAAATAAGCATGATTTTCACGCATCTGTAAACGGCCTTCAATATACCACTTAACGGCTATCGGGTAGATGATATGTTCTTGGGTTAATACTTTGCTGGCCAAACTCGATTCTGTGTCGCCTTCATAAATTTTTACCTTGGCTTGAATGATGTTTGGCCCGCTATCCAGGTCCGCCGTGACAAAATGGACTGTCGCGCCATGATAGGCGTCTTTTGCTTCAAGCGCTCGCCTATGGGTATTCAGCCCCGGATAATTAGGGAGCAGGGA
>JBFHPN010000545.1:0-2357 GCA_041592735.1 Oleiphilaceae bacterium
AGGCAGGTTATCAATTTCATCACAATAACTGTAACCGGAGATTGCGCCTACTCTCAGGTTTTTCAGATCATGCAAATTCTGAAAAGGAAGGGCGTCGGCTTTCTTTTTAAAAAAGACCGTCACACCATTAGAAATGGGCTCCTCAGGGAAATATAAAAATTTCTCTCTTTCTGAGGTGATACTGGCATCAAGGATGGCATCGGCCTGTTGATTTTCGACCAAGGTTAAACAGCGCTTCCAGGGCAACAACTCAAGTGAAATGGGTTGATTCATAGACGCAAATACCGCTTTGGTGATCTCAACATCGGCACCCGTCAGCTCATTGCCTTCCTGGATCACATAGGGCGGCCATACATCGACAACAATATGCAGAGGCTCCTGTGCATGAAGCGTGAGCGGCGCCAGAAAAAGACCTATCAAAACCCATAGTGCAGTTAAACGCCTAAATACATAAACCAACAGTCATACTCCTACCATTAACGTATTCGCTGCCAGTATATAGGAAATACCCATAATAAAAGTGGATGTAATTAACTTATCAACCAATTAAATATTACCGTTAAAAGGAGGTGTGCAGATTCACCCTGCTTGAATCCATAACAGATGCTAGAGTCTTTGATAAAATCGTTTTAACATGAGCCTTATCTCCATGCACCGAGACGACTCTATGCCGACTTACAGCATTACTTTGCAGAATCAGCGCTGGAAATTTGAAGGTTTACGCGAGCTGTTAGCCAAGGCTTCACCCTTGCGCTCAGGCGATGTGCTGGCGGGGATTGCCGCAACCTCGGCATTAGAACGCATTGCTGCGCAAATGGCACTTGCAGACGTGCCTCTCAAACAGTTTCTGAACGAACTGGTCATTCCTTTTGAAGACGACGAAATCAGTCGGCTGATCATTGCTCAGCACTCACAAGATGCCTTTGAACGAATTTCTTCCTTTACCGTCGGCGACTTGCGCAACTGGTTAGTTTCAGATCTTGCCACCACCCAAACGTTAAAAGAAATAGCCTGGGGTTTAACGCCTGAAATGGTCGCGGCAGTGTCCAAAATCATGCGCGTTCAGGATTTAATTCTGGTCGCGCAGAAATGTGAAGTGATCACCCGCTTTCGAAATACGCTTGGATCAAAAGGCACACTCTCGACGCGCCTGCAACCGAATCACCCCAGTGATGACCCGCGCGGGATTGCCGCCAGCATTCTGGATGGCCTGATGTATGGTAATGGCGATGCAGTGATCGGTATTAATCCTGTTAGCGATAGTCCTCAAGCAGTACTCACCTTAATGCAAATGCTGGACGAAGTGATCCAGCACTATGAAATTCCCACGCAGTCCTGTGTTTTAACGCATGTGAGTACCCATTTGAAATTAATAGAACAAGGTGCCCCCGTGGATCTTGTTTTTCAATCCATCGCCGGCACGCAAAAAGCAAATGACAGTTTTGGCATAAACCTGGGGATGCTGCGCGAAGCGCATGAGGCGGCCAAACAACTGAAACGTGGCGAGAATGTGATGTATTTTGAAACCGGACAAGGCAGTGCTTTATCGGCAAATGCCCATCATGGCGTGGACCAACAAACCTGTGAAGCCCGCGCTTATGCCGTTGCACGCGAATTTGAACCCTTGTTAGTGAACACGGTGGTCGGCTTTATTGGCCCTGAATACCTGTTCAATGGCAAACAGATCATTCGGGCTGGCCTTGAAGATCATCTGTGCGCCAAACTGTTGGGCTTACCCATGGGCTGCGATATTTGCTATACCAATCATGCCGATGCCGATCAGGATGATATGGACATGCTGCTTACCCAGCTGGCAGTGGCTGGTGTCAACTTTATCATGGGCATCCCCGGTAGCGATGATATTATGCTCAATTATCAAAGCACCAGCTTCCATGATGCCCTTTATGTGCGAGAGGTTTTAGGCAAACGCCCTGCTCCGGAGTTTGCAAGCTGGCTACAAGATAATGGCATCTTTTCAAGCTCGGGCAAGCTCGCAGTGACATCAGACTTACCTGTTAAATTCCAACATGTTTTGGGTAAATTATGAAAGACTCAGAAACCAGACAAGTCGTCAGGGAAGATGCCGTCACGGATAATACATGGCGCCGACTCGGAAAATTCACCGATGCCAGAATCGGCCTTGGTCGAGCGGGCCCAAGCCAGACCACCAAAGACGTCTTAGCCTTCCAGCTCGCGCATGCCCGTGCTCAAGATGCGGTGAAGACACCGGTGAGCTGGCAAGTTATTGAAACTCAACTGCAAGATTCAGGCATGCCGTTCCTGCACCTGCATAGTCAAGCGCATGATCGCGCATGTTATCTGCAACGGCCTGATTTAGGACGCCGTTTGAGTGATGC
>JBFHPN010000546.1:0-2353 GCA_041592735.1 Oleiphilaceae bacterium
ATAAAATATTTTTGGTTTAATTATTGCTTATGTATTTGAAAATACATATAAATAGATAACCAGGTACTACTCATGAAACAAATTACTCACAAATTAATAATATCTGCCCTATTAATACTAGGGTTAAGCTCTCCTGCTTGGTCTGTTGTGATTGTCGATTCAAGCGCCGGTATTTACAATGGCACTGTTGTCGGTCTTATAGACACCTTCCTTGCTGAAGATGCAAAAAAAGGGAGCGATACAGAAGAGCTGGCGTGGGTGAATGCTATCATTGGCTCACCAGGAACGACTTATAATTACAAAACTGAACCAGTTAGCTATTACAAGACGGATATGATTGATGTATTTGCCTTTCAGTTAGTCACTGAGCCTGGTTATTATGTGATTAAGAAAGCGAAGCGAGTTGCTTTATTTGCTAACAAAGATGCATACGGCTGGGGGGTTTTTGACCTTTCTTTCCTTTCTGATGATATGAATCTGGGGTCAGGTGGTGATATGGAGATTAGCCATGTTACTGAGTTTGGTCAGTCGGTCACTGTTTCAGAGCCTGCCACCTTTGCGATACTGGGTTTAGGTTTAATCGGCCTGGGGCTTTCACGCCGTCGTAACGCTAAGTAAGCTATTAAGCTATCTTTTAAAGAGCCCAATATTTATAAAAGCACCTTGAAGGTGCTTTTTTTTTAGAATTGATATTTGCTTGCTTAATATATTGGTAGCTATGCTAAAGCCAGTTCCGCGTTTAATGTGTGCACTGGTAATGATGGTTAAATCATTGTGTTTCTTATTTGCCTAAATTATGAGTCGTTTGTTTTTGGGCTTTGAATTCCTGCAGTATGGCATCCATTTTACCTGATCGGTACATCTCCTGTAGTGCTTTTCTCATGGCAAGTATAATCGAGTTATCCATTTCATCATGACAGCCAATGGCTCTGAGAGAAGTAAAGAAATCAAGGATTGATTCAGAAATTTCTATTCCTGCTGTTTTGGAAATGTATCTGGCAGATAAAATGTCGCTGGCCCACAAGTCAATTCTATCAGCGTTTAATTTATAAATGTTTGCTTCGTTGTGGGTCGTCAGATCAACCATAAAACCGAAGCTGCTCAGATAATCACCCATACTGCTGCCCAGGTAACTACCAATACGAAAAGGCCGCGCATCTTCAAGGGAATTCAGGCTAATAGGTTTTTGGGAGGCCAGTCTGAAAAAGCCGTTGTTGGAAATAAGAATGGGGCTGACCCATGAAAAAAAGACTTCTCTTTCCTGGCTTTTTTCGATTGGAACGACACAGGTATTGGGTGTGTACTGAGCATAAAGCTCAGCTCTTTTAGGTGGCATGATGGTAATCTTGAAGTCAATGCCGGCTTGTTCCATAAGATGATCCAGGATCAGTAATACGATGCCTTTTTCACTGGTTTTTTCAGGATCAAATACATAAGGCGGAGCGATAAAGGTCACAAATTCCAATTTGGGTTTGTTTTTATTCAGTGGTGCGCCAATACCGTACTGAACAGTTAATATCAGTAGTAAGCCGATCACGAAAGGACGTTTAATGCCACACACGGATCGCCTCCTCATAGGGTAAGGTTTTACCCTGTGGTCGTTCATTGCGTTTTGCCTTGGGCGAGCCTTCACGGGCCAACCAGATATCTTCAGGAAGTTTAGGGTTTAGTTTTGGCTGACAAATACCTTGTTGCTTATGACTCATCTCCAGTAAGTGATTGTCGAAGTCTCGAGCCATGTTCCTCATTGCTGTTTCGACGCTTATTTTACCGCGCACAGCAGAGCCTATATGTTTCCACCAATAGTGGGAGAGCTCAGTATAGTCAGGGACATTTACACCGGTCGGTGTCCAGTGGTGTTTTCCTTTGCTTCGGTAAAATTCTACCAACCCACCCAGATAGGGGGCTTTGTTAGTCATGGCTTCAGATTGAATATCGCTGTTGCGAACAGGGGTTAGCCCTACCAGCGTTTTTTTAAGAGATACGGTTTTAGAAACTAAAAACTGTGCATAGAGCCAGGCTGCTTTTTTACGCTCCAGTGGCGTATTTTTTAGAAAGGTCCAAGAGCCTGCATCCTGGTAACCCAGTTTCATCCCTTCTTCCCAATAAGCACCTTTAGGTGAAGGTGCCATTTTCCAACGAGGGCGTCCATCAGGGTGCATCAATGCGGTGCCTGGTTCTGTCAATGCAGAAGTAAACGCACTGTACCACCAGATTTGCTGGGCAATATTGCCTTTTACCAGCCATTTGCCGGCATCTGTGAAGTTCAGTTTTTTTGCTTCTGGTGGCGCATATTTCTCAAGCCACTCAAGATATTTATTGACTGAATAAATGGCGGCAGGGCTGTCTAGTG
>JBFHPN010000547.1:0-2351 GCA_041592735.1 Oleiphilaceae bacterium
ACAGAAATAATAATCAGGTTACCTAAGCCTGCGGCAATACCGGTCGCAAAAAAGAACAAGATATGCAACAAAATGATGTCTAGGATGATAAGCGCAAAAATTTGTTGGGGACTAACTGTTATATAAAAACGATAAAGAAGAATCAGCAAGCTGTTCAGAAATAAATAACTCAGGCAGACCAATTCAAAATAGGGCAGGTATCGAAACTGGCTCAGATACGGGTGCTCTGTGAAGATCAACGAATAGAGCAAAATACTTAATACGAGTTTGTAAGCATTAAAATAGTTGAACAGGGATTTGCTATTGGTGGCTACTTGCATTGCTTATTCAATCGGTTTTGGGCTGCCAGATACATACTTGGTCACGCCCCTTGTTTTTTGCTTCATAAAGCGCCTCATCCGCATGATTGACGAACATGTCTGTATGTTCGACCGGGTATTGTTTGAGGCTGGTGACACCGAAGCTGCCGGTAAACTGGATATGATGGTTATTGGCGTCGATAGAGGTATGTCTTAGTGAGTCGCAAAGTGTTTGAGCAAGCCTGGTCGCCTCCTCCAGACCTGTATCGACTAACAAGATAATAAATTCCTCGCCACCATAGCGAGCAATAATGTCTCCGGAACGGGTAATGGTATTTTTAAGAATTAAGGCAACATGGCGTAAACAATCATCACCTGCTTTATGGCCGTATGTGTCATTCACGGTTTTGAAATGATCGATATCACAGATGATGATAGATAATTCACGGTGATGTCGCATTGCTCTTTTATATTCGATAGCAAGCCTGTTTTCGAAGTGACCACGATTAAACAGGGTTGTGAGCGAGTCAGTAATCGAGGCAAGTTCGAGCCGGCTGTTAGCATGTTCCAGTTCGGTCAGCGCCTGTTGCATGGACAGGGTACGCTCACGGACTTTTGCTTCAAGCTGGTTGTTGGCATCGGTTTGGGCTTTGAGTAATTCAGCTTCAGACTGGCGCGCTAACTTTTCGTTCAGCAATGCTTCATTTTGAGCAAGAAGGCGCATCTCCTTCTCTCTGTTGATACGATTTGCCAAGGCAAAAGACAAAAGCGATACCAGTATCACCACGCCAATCTGGCCAGCATTGTTAGTCCAGAAGTTTGATTCGACGATACCAAACTTGACCAACCCAAGGAAGCCGATTCCGACAAAAGTAGCTGTCCATGCCAGGCAGTAGTATTTGGCGTCATCATACCCTTTGTATAGCGTGTAGTAGCCTAACGAAAGTGCGAGTGTGCAGGTAATCATCGTCATTAAGCTCGTAGCGCGTATGGTAAAGCTATAGGGGGTGAAAAAAGTCAGAAGCAATAAAAAGCCAGAAAGGCCGGCCATGCCGAGTACCAGTTTATACAGGCGTGGGTAGTAGCGTTTCAGTTCAAGAAACTTCATTACCAGCATCAGGACGCTAAGATTACTGAGCGCAATAAAGGTTGAGATGGCATAACTGTTCCAGTGTAACTGCTCGGGCCAAAGATAAGCAAAACCATAACCTTTCAGGGATACCTGAAAGAACAAATAGCCCAGAGCAAAGAACACATAGTACAAATAACTGGTATCTTTTATTGAAAAGAACAGCAGCAGGTTGTAAATCACCATAATCCCTATCATACCCATCCAGATCCCCAGGGTAAGATTGGTTTCAGTGGCGTGCTGAGCATGTGCAGCGGGCTGCCACAGCGTTAAGGGGGCTTCAACTGTGCCTGCCGAGGCAACGCGCATAAGCATCTCGTTGAGGCCGGGTTGCAGGGCAAAGGGAAACACAAAGTTAGTGTGATTCACGGGGCGTGCAGCAAAGGGAAAGTGATCGCCGGCGTGATACTTGTGTATCACTCTGCCTTGGGTGGCCTGGAAAATTTGAATGCTGTCCAGAAAGGGGATAGGCAATTCCAGATAAATCTCTTCCATTCGGTCACTGTAATTCTGAATGTTGAATTTGAACCAGTACGCAGAGTCAGTAAAGCCAAAGTTGGGTGAGTTGCGCTGTATAGATTGCCAGTCATGCTCACTAGCCAGAATGCTGTCTATGGTTTCAGCATGTTGAGGGTCTTCCAGATACAGCATTTCTGAATTAATGAAATAGGACTGGGTAGAGGCAGGAAAAAACGCTATCACCGGTGTTCGGGGAGATCCGGCTTTTTCAGGCAGGATGCTTTCTGCGTGCACACTTGCTCGGGCAAGCAGGGAGAGCGAACTGAAAGCCAGACATAAAAGTGCCCACGAAATAAAGAGAGCCGGAGATGCTTTATGTGGCGACACGGATGAACCTTATAACCATGAGCTACGATCCTTTTTGGTTGCTCTTAGTATAGTCGATTGACAGGGCTTGTCACTGC
>JBFHPN010000548.1:0-2349 GCA_041592735.1 Oleiphilaceae bacterium
ACCTTTTTCATGTCCGAATAATTCACTTTCAAGCAGCTCTGCCGGAATCGCGCCGCAATTGACCGGCACAAAGGGTTTGTTCCGTCGGTGCGAATTGTAATGCAGATTCCTGGCAACTACTTCCTTACCTGTACCGGATTGACCGGTAATCAGCACACTGACATCTTTATCGGCAACCTGAGCCATGAGCTCTCGCACCACCTGAACACCGCGACTGGTGCCTACAAGGCTGCGGAACAACTCCACCTCACGCTGCTTACCGCGGCCCGTCTGCGAGGAATACTGCTCCCTGAATACTTGTGCCCGGTAGAGGCTATCAAGTGTTTTATTATAGTTCAGCGGTAATTCCAATTGAGCGATGACTTTTCTGCGAATAATGTCATCAAGTGCATCCAGTTCAACCGGACCCAAGGCCAGACAAGGCACACCTTCATCCCAATCATGCAGAGATTCGACCAGTTGTGCGATTTGCCCATCGGCCGTCCCTAAAAAAACCACATTCAAATCAGACGGGTTTTCTATTTCGTTTTGAAGGGTTTGCTTCCATTGAGAAGGTGTGGTGCTTAGCACCTCTTCCCCAAGAAATTTCAGAATTACAGTGATATCTCTAAGTACTTCTTGGTTATCATGTATAACCAAAACTTTCATATCCTGTGCCATAGCAGAAACCTTATTTTTTATTATGGGCAGTTCATAACAACTCGACTAACAGGCACTCTGGCGCTGCAAGCCAACTTAAAAAGACTTAGAGCAATTAAAGTATCAAAATGGCAGATAGTCAATTAAGTGGCGCAAAAAATACGATTCCGGCGTCACAATTGAAAATGTTCAATTTTTTGTCACTTTTCCGACCTGAACAGGCATTCTATTATTTGTAAGTTGACGCTTTCTGGTAAAAATCAGACACTTTTTTATCCTGAGTCAGCTTTTTTAACTCTATCGAAATTTGCTTACGCGCCTCTTCCGTATTTTCTTGCAGCAAGTTGTAGACAGACTGAACCTGCATCAACAGGCCCATTAACCACTCTTTATCTTCCTTTACATTGGTTTCTTGAATAATGTCTGAAAGCGTTTGTTTTATTTGTTCATCCAGCTTACTTGCCGCCAACCAATCTGCATTATCGATGGCATGCTGCAATTGCTCCAGAGTTCCAAGCAAGGTATTCGCAAAGTCTTCCATAATCGCACTCACGTAATTAAATTTATTTTCTAAGAGATGCGGGTTTCCCTTCACGCGTTGAATCGATATCCATTTATCCTTAATAAGTCTACTGGAAACCACAGAAAAAAGAGAAGCTTCATTTTACTGAACCATAAAAAAACCCGCAGCCTCGAAAAAGGCTGCGGGTTCTTGGGTACGCGTTCTGAGTTTAGCGTTCTTAGATTAGCGTTCTTAGAAAAATGAATTTAGATTGCTTGTTCAATGGTCGCTGAGTAAATGCCCTGAACACCTTCGCTATCCACCGTTGCGATGGCGAAAAAGTAAGTACCCTTAGCCAGATTCTCAATAACAGCTTCCTGCACAGCGCCACCCTGAACCACAATTTGCTGATCAAGATTATTTGCATCGGTACCAAAAGCGATGACATATCCTTCAATTTCATATATTTCCAAGGCAGTACCGTCTTCACGCGCCTGAGGAATATCCCAGGAAAGTGCGACCGAGCTGGTTACAACAGGAGCGGCCTCAACAGTTAACGAAGCCACCTCAGAGAAGACCGAACCCGCAGGATTGGTCACGACTACACTATACGCCGCTGCATCATCTGCAGTAACAGCATCCAGGGTTAAACTAGCAGAATTTTGCCCATCAAGGACCGCACCATCCTTTAACCATTGATAAGTGATCTCACCCTCTCCATTGACTTCAACACTGAACATGGCTGAGGTATTTTCAGTGGCAACCACATCTTGAGGCTGCGTTAACAAAGTAACCAGAGAAATCACCGGCTCTTCAACTACGGGCTCCTCAACTACTGGTTCTTCAATAACAGGTTCTTCAACTACGGGCTCTTCAACTACTGGCTCTTCAACTACGGGTTCTTCGATTACTGGCTCATCAATAATAACGACTTGCTGCACATTCACAGTTAATAAAGCAGATAAGGACGTTTGGCTACCTGCACTGTTACTAACCACAACACTATATAGTGCCGCATCATTCTGCTCTGCAGCATTTAAACTCAGGGAATTGCTAGTCGCACCCTGAATAGCCTCGCCATTTTTCAGCCATTGATAGCTTAAAATCCCTCCGCCTGAAGCGGCAACAGAAAAACTTGCATTCTGGCCTGCTTCAATCGTCAAGCTTTGGGGATGAGTAAAGATCTGTACAGGTGAAACTTGCTCTGG
>JBFHPN010000549.1:0-2338 GCA_041592735.1 Oleiphilaceae bacterium
GATAAGGGCAGTGGCACAGGCGCTGCGAATATTTCATTTACCGGCAGCGCATCGACCGGAAACGCCAGGGTAAGTTTGCAAGAGGGTACGAGCGCAAAAGCCAACTTAGTCTTCAGTTATGAAGGTTCAGGTTCAGAGACTGAGACTTCTGATTCAGATGACTATCGATATGAAGATTATGCTGATTTTAACTTAAGCGGTCTGGATCTGGCTCTGAAAGTGAAAATTGATCAAACTGCAGCTGCAGAAGATCAAACAGGCGGTTTAATGTCCTTTGAGGGTGCATTAAGCGCAAAACTCAGCTCGCTTCGCTTCATCGAGGATACCTTAGACACATGGGGTAATGATTGGTCCGGCGAAAGCTGGAGTGGTTACAGAACCGAGGAAGAGGATCTCAGAATTAAATTCGGTACCTTTAGCCTCGCGTTATCCGGCGAGTTTAAAAACGATGAAACGAGTTTTGATGCGCGTTTTAGTATTGATGGAAATGGTAAAAATATAAACTATCGCAATATTTACGCGTTTAGCAGGGAATATACGCAGCAAGGAACAGTTTATACAGAAAGTTCCGACACTTCGGGTGAAACATCTTCAAAGTATGCGGATGTCACTGTGAAACTAGACTTTACGGCTGACCTGGCAGGCATCTCACCAGATGGTCAGGAAGAAATTGATTTCAGCTTTATGGCCAAGCGCACGGGCTTTGATGATGGTGAACTAAGTGCCTCTCTGAAATACCCGGGGCGAACAATCAGTATCGTCGCAAATGCTAAAGCATTGAATACCGATAGCAGTGCAATAGGTAAATTGACGTTGACTAATAATGATGGCGTTCAAGCACTGCTTACAGCTGATGATTCAAAACCCGATGGCCAGGATATTAAGCTGGAAATTCGAATGGATACCAATGGTGATAATAAGATTGATTCAAAAGACTTTCTGTTTGCCTGGTATGAACAGAGAAATGGCATCGATTTATTGATTTTTGCGGATGATAAGAATTCCGATAATATCGAGTTTCAATCCTTTTTCTAGTCGGGCATATGGGTTTTAATGAGCTTGCGTAAGATCTATGTAAGCGATTTTTATATAAAGAGGCTTCGGCCTCTTTTTTATTGGTAATAACTACGTTTGTATTAAGGAATAGTACCGTATGCCTCGGTTTAACATCTCAACCTTATGCTTCTGCCTGATAGCTTTAAACGGTTTTTCTTTGGCCACTCAGGCTGACATGATGAAGGATAAAGTCTACGCCAAAAGTGTGATGTATGCGCATAGTGAAACTGCCCCTGTCAAACAAATTGTTTTCGATGACTTCAAAGGCCCCGATTATGACGGTGGCAAGCGATCTTTTACGCATAATCATTGGGAGAGTGGGGTGCTAAAGGATGGTGTAAAAGTAGCTGTGGTCGCACGCTATGATTATATCTTAAGTTATACAACGGATTTTGCTGAGTTAGTTTATGCGGATAAAAATAACCAAATCATTGAAACAAACAGAACCTATGATTTATTTCTTGATGTCTTCCATGCTCGAACATATGGCCTTAAGTTAGGCTACGCCTTCCTGATAACACCTTCAATTACAATGGAGATTGATCTTTCAGCACTTAAAGTGGCTAGTTTTATTGACGGTGCAATGAATGGAAATGTTCTGGTGGCAAATGATACCTACGATGGGGATATTTCTCTGAATTATGTTTACTCAAAAGATAAATTGTTAGACAGAGAAACTTCAAGACCAAACGGTTACGGTTATGCACTGGATGTTCGATGGGACTTTCAGGTTTCCGAACAACTGGAAATTGATTTGGAAATACTGGATTTGTTCAGCCAAATTAAAATAGACAGGGCGCCGTTTACTGAGGCTGACGCAAATTCTGAAAGGGTCAATCTAGGTGAAAATGGTCAAATTGATGTTAAGCCTGTACTCATGGGAAGGGAAGGTTATCGAGAACATACGCTGAGAATGAATGAGAGGATAAGCTTTGAAGGGCGGTATCGTTTCACAAACGATTATATTTCAGGCCTAAGATTCGACAGGGTTGACGATCGGAGCTATGTCAGTGCGGTTCTCAATATACCAATAAATGAACAGTATGAATTTATGTCTGCCTATCATTTACGAACAGGCGCTTTCACATTGGGTTGGCAAGCCGAAACAGGGCATATTGCACTAACAAGCGATCAACTTGATATCACAAAAGCGAATACCTTTGGTCTGTCACTGGGATTGGCGTATTTGTTTTAGCTAAGCCGGTGTTACTGATTGAATGCCGCGCACACAAATCCTGAGCTTTGCTGTGCTCAGAAACACCGGTTTCATTTACTTCCGCAC
>JBFHPN010000550.1:0-2333 GCA_041592735.1 Oleiphilaceae bacterium
ATATCTGCCTGGTAGGCCTGCTGCTTTTCTTCGGGGCTCTGTTGACCGTAAACCACACCTACGGTTAATCCTAAAAAGTTGTATAGCGGCTCCATCCATTTGGCATCACGCTTTGCCAGATAGTCATTCACCGTAACGACATGCACGCCTTTCTCTTCCAGTGCATTTAAATAGACGGCCAGTGTTGCAACCAGAGTTTTACCTTCCCCCGTCCGCATTTCGGCGATCCTGCCTTCATGCAAGGCCATGCCACCTATCAACTGAACATCAAAGTGCCGCATAGACAGTACTCGTTTACTTGCCTCGCGGGCCACGGCAAATGCTTCCGGCAACAGCTGATCAAGCGTCTCTCCGGCCTTTATTCTTTCTTTAAATTCTGGCGTTTTCGCCTTTAGAAGGTCATCGCTTAAGGTTGTTAATGCTTCTTCCAATGCATTAATTTTCGCAACCACTTTATTCATGCGTTTAAGTTCGCGCTTGTTCTTACTACCGAAGAGTTTTGTCAAAGCTGATGAAAACATATTTATCTTCTATTTAATTTCAGGTGTTAAAGAAAG
Organism: Oleiphilaceae bacterium; assembly: GCA_041592735.1. GTDB lineage: Bacteria > Pseudomonadota > Gammaproteobacteria > Pseudomonadales > Oleiphilaceae > PZPK01. Next base: position 558 of record JBFHPN010000550.1, read on the forward strand.
AGGATGACAGGCAGGTATCCAGGCCATATAGCGGGATCACTCTAATGACGTTTTTACGCCATTTAATACCGTTTAATGAGATCGCATCTGCTTGCTCATTATATATGGTTTTTTACCATAATTAATTCAGGCAGACAGTCTACAGGCATTGGCCTTTTGGCTCAAAGGGTAATGATTGTATTCAACTCAGTTTTTGACCAAATAATCAACTTTGAAGAAAAGTTCAGCCTTCTCGGTGAATATATTTTTTGGGATTGACGGTGTTTCCGTCCTTTCTGACCTCATAATGCACATGAGGCCCAGTTGATCTGCCAGTACTTCCCATGGTTGCTAGTACCTGCCCCTTTTCAACGACATCGCCGATAGACGCTTGAATCTCTTTACAATGTGCATATCGGGTGACATAGCCATTACCATGATTCACTTCTACAAGATTTCCATACCCATATCTTTTTCCGGCCCAGGTCACGACACCTGACGCCACTGCTATAATCTCACTATCTTCTTTTCCAGCGAAATCAACACCCGCATGCCAGGCTCGCTTTCCTGAAAAAGGATCTGTACGAAACCCATAAGCAGAGGACATCCACCCCCACTTAATCGGCCTTCCCGCAATAAACAATTCATCTTGAGTATTCCGACTCACGAATAGCGCATCGATGACTTCTAACTGCTGCTCGCTATTTACAATCTGATTTTCAATCTGCTCTAAACTTTCCAGCAAACCTGGCATCACATAAGACTCATCAATTTGCTGTGACTGAACCGGACCACCTAATGCAGGGCTTAAACTGAAATCAAACTCACCATTTTGCAACTTGGCTAATTCCGTCAAACGCTGGCCAAGCGCATCAAGCCGCATTAAACGCGCCTGCATATCGCCCATTCGAAGTGTTAAAGCATCTACCTTTTCCTGGGATATCTTTTTCAACTGACGAATATCTTTTTGATGCTGGTTTAACTTTACACGCCACTTTTCAACAACTGCGTTTTCAATGCTCAACTCAGCCTTCTCTTCCAGATAAGCTCGCAAGGTATAGCCAGAAAATATTAATGCCAGCAACAAGGTAACGACAGCCAACCCAAGCACAAGCAAGTGCTTACTGCCCAGCTGTATAGTTTTTGATTTCCCGTGATTTCTTCCGACAAAGATTATATTCATTACAAGCTATAAAGTTTCTTTTAAATGTTTTATTAAATTGACTTTAGTTTGCCAAAAATTGTTTTATGATTATAGGACACATATCAAGTATTACTATTTGTTTACCTGATTCCTATTTAAACACCTTCTTCTAATCTCACTCATATTATGCGACAGCCACCAACGAAAGCATTTGCCCCCATGATAAGCCTGAAGTCACAGACGCAGAAATCAGCGGAGCTGAACAGACTAATGTCTATGGCCTCTACTCGCATCCCTCTGGAAGTCACCATTAAAGAAGCCTTACCAGAACAATTCAAAGACAAGTTAATCTTTACTCAACTTCATGACGACACGCTAATTTTCACATGTCATTCCGCGAAAATAATGACGCAATTTCGTTTTTTTCAAGACGAGGTCATCGCCTCATTAAACCGCACACTGTCACCTCGGCGGATAAAAACGATCAAGATAAAAATTCGACCCAATAACCTCTCGACTCCTCGATCAAAGATTGAAGTCAAGCGTACATTGAGCAAAAAAAATGCTCAGATTCTGTTAGAAGAAGCTGAGCACACTGAAGATTCAGAACTAAAAGATATTCTCATTACACTGGCAAAACACTCATGCTGATG
>JBFHPN010000551.1:0-2327 GCA_041592735.1 Oleiphilaceae bacterium
GCCTGATCGTGTGGAGCATCATCAAAGCGGTTATGGGCATCCGTGTCTCTGAAGAAGAAGAGTACGAAGGTGTGGATATCTCAGAATGTGGTATGGAAGCTTATCCTGAGTTTACCCGTGACTAATCTCACTTATTAGTTGGCAATAAACATTGCCTTAATCCTAAAATGCCCTCATTGCTGAGGGCATTTTTTTTGCTCCTTTTTACAGACGGAAGCGCTATACTCTATACAAACGAATACCTTAACTTATTCGTGGAAGTGAAAATCATAACCAATTTATGCCAAACTAAGATGCATAGCTATTGTTTCTGATCATGTTCAGGCTCCCAAGGAAACGCAATGCCCAGTGATTACAAACTCATAACCAGCCAGGCCAATCAGAACGATGAAAAGAAGCCTGATGCCTACGCCACACTGAAAGGCCAGGATAGACGGCAATTTGTGCGTCGATCGGCTCGCTGGCATGTTACGGTTAATACACGGGATAAGTATGTCATTGAGAGTATGACACTGGATATTTCCGAGCGTGGCGCATCCATCTCAAGCCCGGTTGACATCAAGATCGGCGAGCCCATTCTATTGAATATTCATACTTTCTATAAAGGCAAGAAAGTCAGCTACAAGGTAATTGGTGAAGTAAAACGCAGCGCTATTGCAAAATCAGATTTTACGCTGGGTATTTTTTTCAAAAGTGCATCCGAGGATGCTTTCAATTTCTTCAGATTTTATGCTGAAGGCAGAATATAAGTCTTTTCTGATAGCAAACCTTTATAAATCGTCATGGAATGTATCGGCAATCAGGATGGACTTCATAAATAATTCCTGAATATAATCAATCTATTTTTTATTTGAAGCCGCCTGCATTACTAATTCGAAACGCTTCTAAAAAATGACTAAAACAATAACAAAATGGCTCTACTCATTAAACTCAGGCCTAGGGACGATTCATGGATACCACACACTCATTTACACATTTTCGTACCTGTAATTTATGCGAAGCGATGTGCGGCATAGCTATCGAAGTAAAAGATAACCAGATCACTGCCATTAAAGGTGATCAAGATGATCCGTTCAGTAAAGGACATATCTGCCCTAAAGCGCTTGCGTTGAAGGATCTTCAGGAAGATCCAGACAGGCTAAAACAACCCATCATGAAAACGCCGGAAGGCTGGAAAAAAATATCCTGGAATCGCGCATTCGATATTGTGGCGAATAAAGCCAAATCCTTGCAAAAAGAATACGGTAAAAATGCGCTGGGGGCTTATTTTGGCAACCCAAACACTCATCATCATGGCAATCTGTTATTTCTGTTACCCTTTATTCAGTCCTTGAAGACAAAAAACAGATTCTCAGCCACCTCTAATGACCAGCTTCCTCACATGCAGGCCAATCTGGAGTTGTTCGGAAACCAGTATTTATTTCCTGTACCAGACATTGATCACATGGATTTGTTTATTTTACTTGGTAGCAATCCCGCCGCATCAAATGGCAGTCTGATGAGCGCGCCTGATTATCTGGCCAGGTTAAAGAAAATCGGCAAACAAGGTGAAGTCATTTTAATTGACCCCAGAAAAACAGAGACCGCAAAAGTCTGCAGTCAGCATCTTTTCATTCACCCGGGAACAGATGCCTTTTTATTACTGGCAATGATACATACCCTGTTTCAAGAGAAATTGGTTGAAACAGGCCGGTTAACGCCTCACATTGAAGGCTTATCAGAAATCGAATTTATTTGTGATGCATTTCCTCCAGATGTTGTGGCTAAACAAACAGGCATTCCGGCAGAGACCATCAAAGAGTTAGCCCGGAAACTTGCACAGACACCCCGCTCATGTCTGTTTGGACGCATGGGCACCTCAACACAGGTTTTTGGAGGCGTAACAACCTGGCTTATTTATGTGATTAATATATTGACTAATCACCTAGATGAGCGCGGTGGGTTAATGTTCACCAAGCCAGCTGCAGACATGATTGAAATTGCCGACTGGTTCGGGCAAAAGGGCCATATAAATCACTATCGCAGCCTGTCAGGTTTGCCTGAGTTTGGCGGTGAGCTTCCAGCGAGTAGTATGGCAGACCAGATACTGTCAGACAGCAATGAGCAAATTAAAATGATGATCATTGTAGCAGGCAATCCCGTGCTAAGCAGTGCCAATAGTAAGCGCCTGGAACAAGCCTTCAAGTCGCTTGATTTTATGGTGTCTGTCGACTTTTTCTTGAACGAAACATCTCAGCACGCAGATATTATTCTGCCTCCGACAGCGCCTTTGGAGCAGTCTCATTATGATCTTGCACTGAATCTGATCAGCGTGCGTAATGTGGCAA
>JBFHPN010000552.1:0-2326 GCA_041592735.1 Oleiphilaceae bacterium
AATTGTTTTAAACGACTCACTGAGGAATATCCTGTGCCAAAATCATCAATTGACAGGCTTACACCTAGTGTTTTTAAACGATTAAGCGTATGAATCGTTGCATCAACATCCTGGATCAGGGTGCTTTCAGTGAGTTCAACAATAAAATGCGCTTTAGTTATCGTGCAGTTTTCTATTAAAGACTGGATCGTTTGATAAAGATGATCGGACTTTCTAAATTGATATGCGGATACATTCACCGCCATGGAGCATCCAGGGTACGCATTCAGCAATTTGAGCCAATCCGAAAAGGCTTTTTCCAGTACCCAATCCCCAAGGGCAGCTATCAAGCCAGTTTCTTCAGCAAGCGGAATAAACTCATTAGGAGAAACCAGCAAGTCTCCTTCACGCCAACGTATCAGCGCTTCAAAACCGATTATCTGACTATCTGAAATGCGCACCTGTGGCTGATACCATAATTCAAATTGTTCGAGTTCTATCGCTTTACGAAGTCTATGCTCCAAGCGCAGCCGCCCCATCGCGCGCTCATTCATCTCTGTTTGGTAAAATTGAAAACTGTTCTTTCCGCGGCTTTTGGCGTGATACATGGCGAGATCCGCATTGCGAAGTAATTCAGACGAATAGCGACCATCTTCAGGATAAATCGTGATGCCCAAACTAGCGCTAACAGCTACTTTTGTCCTCAGTAACTCAATGGGTTGTTCTATAAGCTCTAACAGATTACCTGCAATATCAATAATTTCATCCATGTTGGCAATGCCATCCAAGATGATCACAAACTCATCCCCACCCAAGCGCGCTACCAGGTCATCTTCGCGTATCACTGATTTCATGGCATAAGATAGCTGTTTGAGTAATTCATCCCCTGCATCATGACCCAGAGAGTCATTGATCATTTTAAAGTTATCGAGGTCGCACATAATGATGGCTACCCGTTCTTCGTGCCGTTTCGCAGCGATTAATGCCCTATCCAGCCGATCCTTTAACAAGCGCCTATTTGCCAACCCCGTCAGTGAATCATAGAAAGCCAGTTTATTAATGGTTTCCTGCGCCTCATGCAGCTGGGTATTATCTATTGAGCTCCAAAGAATGTGTGTCAATTCATCAAGCTCGTTTCGGATGCCTGAGACAGAGAGAATTGTCCAATAGCTACTCCCGTCTTTTCGTTTGTTTAACACCTCTCCTTGCCATTTAGTTTGTTTTTGAAGGGCATCTAATATGGATTGATAGTCTTGCTCATCAACCATCGCATTTTTGAAGCTATGTTGGCTTTTACCTACTAAATCAGCTGGCTTGAAATCACTTAAACGTACAAACTCGGCATTCACATATTCAATCACACCTTCGGCATTGGTGATTAATATAGCATTCATACCTTGTTCTACTGCGCTGGACAATTTTCGGATCGTTGCGTCCGATTCTTTTTGTTGAATGCTGAGCTGAATATGATGATAAGCCGCGCAGATATCATCGCTCAAACTTGTTAATAAGGAGAGCATGGCATCATCAAATACACCTTCATGACCAGAATAAAGGGTAAAAATGCCGATAACCTTACCCTTTGATTTAATAGGAACCGCTGCAAGCGCTTTATAGCCTCTTTGCTGTGCAGCCGCTCGCCATGGTCCAAAATCAGGATCTGTATCAACATGATTTACACAAGCGACTCTCTGAGTTTTAGCCGCAATGCCTACTGGCCCTTTAGCCAAATCTGAGTCATCCACGCGCATTTGCATTTCTTTTAAATACCCAGTTTCCAGCCCTGCATAATAATCGGGCCGGACAACAACCCCCTCTACCATGCCAATCCAAGCCATCTTGAATTCGCCATAATTAACGGCTATTTCACAAATCTGTTTAAACAGGGTGTCTGCATCAGTGACAGACACTATTGCCTTATTCGTCTGACTGAGTACACGATATAACTTATTTAAAGAAGACAATTGAAAATCGGATTTTTTACGGGCACTGATGCATCGGCGGCTATGAATCATCGCACTGAAATTATTTCCGAAATGTATGCCGGATAAAGAACTTTCATACCACTCCTGATCTGCGTGATTAAAAAACTCAAAATTATGCAAGGCATGCTGAGCTTTTATCGCGTGACATTGAGCGCATGATTCAATCGGTACACTGGTATCATGCAAAACATGATGGCAATGTTGATCTACACAATTTTTACCAAGACGGGATCGGACTAAGCTGTTAGCTCTGATGATATTTCCATGTTCATTGATTATTAAGGTTTCATCTGATGATGAATCATAAGAATCAACAATTTGAGCCAAACTACTCACAGGCATAAGTAGAGAAGATTCAACAA
>JBFHPN010000553.1:0-2322 GCA_041592735.1 Oleiphilaceae bacterium
AACAGAAAATATCAACACCCTTAACACTGGCGGGCTTCCTCGCCAGTGTCGTCCTGGCAGCCACCACCGGCTCAGAAGCCGGAATGGCTGCACTAGTCGGCACACAGGCCTTAAGCGTTGAACAGCAACTGCGATTTTCCAGAAAAAATGAACAGGAAGCCGACAGACTGGGTGTCGAAATATTGTATCAGTCTCGTTTTGATCCTACTGCGATGCCCAGTATGTTTGAGCGTATGTATCGTAACTCCAGAACACAGGCAGACTCGATCCCTGAATATTTATCAACCCACCCACTATCGGAAACACGTATCTCCGACACACGAAACAGGGCTAATCAATACCCACCGGGTAAATATAACGACACCCTGGATTTTCATTTGTGCAGAAATATAGTGATGACAGATTATGCCGAGTCACCACTGAAAGCTAAACTCTTTTTCGAGTCCCTATTAAATAAGGAAAGCAGCGCAAACATGGATGGCATCCGTTTCGGGCTGGCCTATAGCTTACTCAATAGTGAACCATCAAAAGCCTATAGCATTCTTGAGGATTTGCTCATCCGCTATCCGAATAAAATCATACTGCAAATTGTGCAAGCCCAGGCCTTACAAGCTGATAAGAAAGGTGATCAGGCCATTGAGCGCTTGCAGGTGCTGCTTGAAAGGAACCCATCGAATTACCCTATTGCTTACGCCCTGGCGGACATCTACCTAAAGAACAACAAAATTAAAGAATACGAACAAACATTGATTCGTCTAAGTCGTTCTCAACCAGAGAACCAGTTTGTTTGGTATGATTTGGCAGAAGCGCATGGCCTAGCGGGTAATATCGTTCAATTACATATAGCCAGAGCAGAATATTTTTTTCTGACCAACCGACTGGATACTGCGATTGAACAACTTAACCTTGCACTGAAAAAAAACCAGTCTGATAATCTTTCATCTAAAATACAAAAACGTATGGATGAACTCTATAAGATCAAGAAAAATCCACTTTTTTAAACTCAGTGACTTGGCGTTCAGCTAATCGACGGCTTTTTAAAATTCAACATTCGCTCAAGCGGAATCAGGGCTTTTGTCGCTAGTGCGGGATCAACCAGGATCTCGTTAGTCCCGTTCAATAAGGTATTGTACAAAGACTCAAGGTCATTCATCGCCATCCAGGGGCAATGGGCACAGGAACGGCAGGTTGCGCCGGAACCGGCGGTGGGCGCCTCAATAAAGGTCTTGTGCGGCGATAACTGCTTCATTTTATAGAAAATGCCATTATCTGTTGCAACAATAAACGTTTCATTGGGCAACGTTTGTGAGGCCTTGATCAGCTGGGTAGTAGAACCCACTGCATCGGCCAATTCAATCATGCTTTGTGGTGACTCAGGATGAACCAGCACAGCAGCATCGGGGTAGACTTTCTTAAGATCAGCCAGCCCCTGCCCTTTAAACTCTTCATGCACAATACACGAACCTTGCCACATCACCATCTCCGCACCGGTTTGGTTGCGGATATAATTACCGAGATGTTGATCCGGTGCCCAAAGAATCTTTTCCCCTTTCTGATCCAGATAACGCACAATATCCAACGCGATACTGGATGTCACCACCCAGTCGGCTCGCGCTTTAACCGCGGCCGAGGTGTTGGCGTACACCACTACAGTATGATCTGGATGCTGATCACAGAAGGCAGAAAACTCCTCGATTGGGCACCCCACATCCAAAGAACACGTTGCTTCTAATGTCGGCATCAGTACTCGTTTTTCGGGGCTGAGTATTTTTGCAGTCTCGCCCATGAATTTTACCCCGGCAACAACCAGGGTTTGCGCCGCGTGATCCCGGCCAAATCTCGCCATTTCCAATGAGTCCGAGATAAATCCGCCCGTTTCATCAGCAAGCGCTTGTATCACAGGATCGGTATAGTAATGTGCAACCAATACCGCGTTTTTTTCTTGCAGAAGCGCTTTGATTTTCTCTTTGTAGACAGCTAATTTCGCATCATCATGCTCACGCGAAGCCAGTCTTTCATGCGCCAGATGTTCCTGAACCAAGATGCGATCACTGATTTGCGACATTAAAGTACCCTTGATAAAAAATCTACGACCAAATTCTGGCGCAAGAATAAATCAAAAAACACCATTAGCCAAATCTTAAAAGAATAATACCCGGAGAATCTGGCTTTGCGCTGTTGAGAAGTTAAAAAAAGGTGTGGTATTCATTGAGAAATGAAAATTTGATTTGAACGCTTGAATGAAGTGGTGGGTCGTGCAGGATTCGAACCTGCGACCAATTGGTTAAAAGCCAACTGCTCTACCAACTGAGCTAACGACCC
>JBFHPN010000554.1:0-2314 GCA_041592735.1 Oleiphilaceae bacterium
CTGAACAGAATAGCCGGGGTCGTCTGAGCCTGTTGGCCAACACTTTGAATCGTTGCCTGTTCAAGATCCGGATCATAGACAGTCACTTCTTTGCCATCAGATACCACGATTTGCTGCAAAGGCTCAAAGGTCTGCCAATAGAATAAACCTGAACGCTCAGCTTTTAATTCTCCACGGGATTCCTGTATACGGGTTCCCTTTTGATCCACGGCATATTGAATGAAGTTTGCTGAAAACGTATTGATTTTTTTTAGCTTGTTGACCAATTGATTCAGTGCAATATCGGATGATGTTGACTCTTGAGCATGAAGCGCAAACGTAATGGACAACAACGCCATGCCAATAAATGACAGACTTATTCTCTTATTCATAATGATCCTTTGAGTAAACACTCAGTAATTAATCTTTAGGGGGTGGCGGAGCCAGGACTTCTCTGGAGCCGTTATGGCCAGCAGAGCTGACAACCCCGGCCTGCTCCATCGCTTCTACCAGATTTGCAGCCCGGTTATAGCCCACTTTCAATTTTCGTTGCACGGAGGAAATCGAGACACGACGTGTTTCGGTGACAAACGCAACAGCTTCATCGAATAAGGCATCCTGTTCATCACCAGAACCTCCGTCTTCATTAAAGGCTGCAGCGACTGGATCGTTACTGTCCCCGCCGGACAACACTTCATCAAGATAATTCGGTTCTCCACGCTGTTTCCAGTCGTCTACTACTTTGTGAACTTCATGATCATCCACAAACGCGCCATGCACACGTATCGGAACACTTGTACCTGGCGGCATGTATAACATATCACCATGCCCGAGCAACTGCTCTGCACCGCCCTGATCAAGCACCGTGCGGGAGTCAATTTTTGAGGATACCTGAAACGAAATACGCGTTGGTACGTTTGCTTTAATCAAACCGGTAATTACATCAACCGAAGGCCGTTGTGTCGCCAGGATCAGATGGATACCGGCAGCACGGGCTTTTTGCGCGATGCGGGCAATTAATTCTTCAACCTTTTTACCAACAATCATCATCATGTCGGCAAATTCATCAATAATCACCACAATAAAGGGTAATGTTGTTAATTCCGGACGATGCTGTTCTTCATCCAGCAGATGTAAATCGGGCTGCCATAAGGGGTCAAGTAAAGGCTCTCCCTTTTCTTGGGCATCTTTCACCTTACGGTTAAAACCTGCGACATTTCGAACGCCCATTTTGGCCATTAATTTATAACGGCGCTCCATTTCTGCTACACACCAGCGCAAAGCGTTCGCAGCTTCTTTCATATCAGTCACAACTGGCGTGAGAAGATGGGGAATACCATCGTAGATAGATAATTCCAGCATTTTTGGATCAACCATGATAAAGCGAACTTCATCCGGCTGAGCTTTGAATAACATACTCAGGATCATGCTGTTCACACCGACAGACTTACCCGAGCCCGTGGTACCCGCGACCAGCAAATGCGGCATTTTAGCCAGATTCACCACAACAGGGTCACCCGCTATATCATTTCCTAAGGCGAGTGTGACGGGAGAGTCAGATTGATCGTATTCCTTGGATTGCAGTACTGAACGGAAACGCACGATTTCACGATGTTCATTAGGAATTTCTATCCCGACAACAGATTTACCTGGAATCACTTCGACAACACGAACACTTAATACCGCCAGTGAACGCGCTAAATCTTTAGCCAGATTACTGATTTTACTCACTTTTACGCCGGGCGCCGGTTGAATTTCAAAGCGCGTAATGACCGGCCCGGGATTCACTTCTACGACCTCTGCCTTTACCCCGAAATCGGCCAGTTTTTCTTCGAGCAAACGTGACATGTGCTCCAGGGTTTCTTTGGAATAGCCCAATTTACTATTAGACTCGGCAAGATCAAGTAAGTTCAGGGACGGCAGCGGCCCTTCTGAAGCAATAAACAAATGCCCTTGTTTATCTGCATCCGAGCGCACTTGCTGGCTTTTTTTAACGAACGGCGAAATTTTAATACCTGCCTTATTGGTACCTTCAGCTTCTGAAGACCCATTAGCCGTTTTCTGACTTAGTGAACCTGCCTTGATGACCAACGGCCCGTCAGAAGCCTCTGCAGAGAGTTCCTTGCTTACTTTATCAAACGTACCCGCTTCGGGTTTTAGTAAAGGAATACCATCATCCAATCCGGGCTCAATCCGCCCTTGGCTGGCTTGTGATGAGATTACTTTTTGTGCATCACGTTTAAAGAGTTTCTTGAGCGAGAACGTGCTTAGTAGCCTTTGAATCAATTGAGGCTCAGGCTGATGGGGCGTATCGTCAAACCGGCCATTTATTTGC
>JBFHPN010000555.1:0-2301 GCA_041592735.1 Oleiphilaceae bacterium
TCTGCATCCAAATCAAAGAGGTCATCATCAAAAAGCGGTTCGTCGTCCTCAAGCCCCACTGATTCAATCGGGCTTGTCTTCGCATCTTTCACTTTATCAGTACGCAGTCTTTGCTTGGCCATTAGCTCTCTGAGCTGACCAACCAATGCGTTAGCCATAGAGAAAACTTCGCCAAAATGAAAGTTGTTCAAAAATTTTGCGTCCGACTCTACTGCTTTCGGAACCATTTTTGCCACATTCTGCAGGTCGAGCTGAGCAAGCCGCATATTTTTCTTGATAACAAGCACGATTAAAATTGCCATGATCAAGGCAGACACCACCATCACGAACCAGATATTGATTCTCTCGGCCGGCAATATCAGGCTTTTGCTTGGAACATACTGAATCCGCCAGTTAGGAAATGCCGTCTTGATTTCCAGCTCAAATCCTGACGCCGCGCCCCCCAACTGAATTATTGGCTTTGATATGTCTTGTGTCAGCACTGAGATCTGACCCTGAGTACGTTCTTGTAATTTTTTCAGGGTGGTTTCCAGCCTCGAAAAATCAAAAACTGCAAACAACACCGCATTAACTGTTGATTGCGGTTCACCCGCCTCTAAAGTCGTCTTCGAATAAACAGGTAGGGCAATTTGAAAAAGCCATTGCTCTCCCTGCTTAAATGCCTCAACCGCATTTTTTTCACCCTTGGCTGTGCGCCGGATGATATCCAAACTGGCAAAACTCAAACTATCATTTTGCGGATTCAACTGCTCTATTTCCAATAGTTCGAAAAGCTTGAACAATTGTAATTCGGGATGAATATCTTTGACGACCGCCGCTAACGTATCCTGATCACTGACTGCCATGCCTACCACAGAGGACATCCATTGTAATTGTGACTTAAAATAATCGCTCACCACAAACTCAATTGCTGTGGCTTCTATTTGGGCCGCCTCAGCATATCGCTGCTCTTCTAGCGGATTAAGAAACAAATATTCAAGCAGCCCATAAGCTATAACCATTACCACCAAAACAGCTAAAATCGGCTGTATCATCCAACTGTTTAAACTTTTTATCTTATGCACTTTAACATTTTTCTTCTTCACGGTATTAGCTACTGATGGCTTACTATTACCGTTGCCATTCATTTCCGGCTGAGCTTCTTTATTTTTTTTGAACATCGTTCTTCATCCAACTCAAGTAATATCGTCTAGGATCGACCGGTAGAACCAAAGCCGCCTTCCCCGCGCCCGCTTTCATCGAAATCAGTCACTATTTTAAAGCCCACCTGAACAACCGGTACGATGACCAGTTGGGCTATCCTTTCTCCCACTTCGATTGTGAATGGCTCGGAGCCTCTATTCCAACAAGATACCATTAACTGCCCCTGGTAATCAGAATCAATCAAACCCACCAGGTTTCCCAAGACAATGCCATGCTTATGACCTAATCCGGATCGGGGCAAGATCATTGCCGCCCAATTAGGGTTTTCGATATAGATAGCTAAGCCGGTTGGTATCAGTGTTGTTTCACCCGGATTCAAAATATGCGCCTTATCAAGGCAGGCTCGAAGATCCAGTCCTGCAGAACCATCTGTGGCATATTCTGGCATGGGAATCGTTGCACCCAGTCGCGCATCGAGCACTTTCACTTGTATGGACTCTTTTGTCATAATTTATCTTACTTAGTTTAAGGTTATTAGACGAATTGCTATGTGTACTGTGAAACCTGTCCAGCAACAAATTCCGCGATTTTAACCGCCAATGTACTTTTTTGCTCCAGACCTAGTTGATATTCATGATCGTTTGTTATCAAACACACTTCATTGTTCTCGCTATTAAAACCCTGACCAACCTTAGAGACATCATTTGCGATAATCAGATCTAATTTTTTCCGGATTAGTTTATCTCGGGCATATTGAAGAACATCATGCGTTTCTGCTGCAAATCCTACTGTATATGGTCGATCAGTGCGTGTAGCGACCGATGCTAGAATATCAGGATTCTGCTCCAGAGTAAGATGCATGGTAGATGAATTATTATCTGTTTTTTTAATTTTCTGTTCCGCCACATGGACAGGGCGATAATCTGCGACCGCAGCACACCCAATAAAAATATCACAACCGCGATCGATTTCAGCATGTACAGATTCATACATATCCTGCGCGGATACAACGGGTACTAACTTTACGTTTTCAATCGCTCGCTGCTGACACGGCCCCGAGACCAGCACAACCTCTGCACCCAATTGGAAGCACGCCTCCGCTAAAGCATAGCCCATTTTGCCTGAACTGTGGTTACTGATGTATCGCACCGGATCCAA
>JBFHPN010000556.1:0-2298 GCA_041592735.1 Oleiphilaceae bacterium
ATTGACACAATGTCCACACTGCAAGGCGTCCTTTAAGGCAACGGAAGAGCAGCTAAGTGTCGCCAATGGTCGAGTGCGTTGCGGTGCCTGCCTGAATATTTTCGATGCCATCGCTTACAGAATAAATGATCCTGAATACACGTCTGATTCATCAAAGGTAAGCGCACAGGATTTGGCGCTCGATGATGATCATTTTTTTGATGACACTATTGAATTGGAAAATGAACTACTCTCTGACGAAGCCAGTAGTGAGGCAGACATCTTTTCCGATATCGACTCAAGCCATGGGGCGAATACCAAAACATCAGTAGGGCTCGAAGAAGACATTGATGATAATGCCTTATTCGCGGATGATCCCGAAGAAGACAAAACAGAGAAAGGCTATAAGGGTTCTGGCAAATACAGCAACGATCTGGATAACACATTTCTGGACCTGGAAACATCCAGCGATTCCCCCTTTAAAACTGATGACCTGGATGAAGACGTATTCAATGATGAAGCTGACAGCATTGATGAAAGCTGGGCGGCCAGCATTCTGGATGATCTGGATGAGCCTCAATCAACTAAAATCGAACCCCGCCTGAATACAGAGCTTAAAGATCTCGAAAAAACAGACCTGCCCCCGCGCCCTGAACCCATCAGACATTCACAACATGAGCATCTGGAAACGGCGACGCATAAAGCCCCTGAAGAAACTGCGTTGTTTGATACTTCCTTTATAAATAAAAATGAACTGAACTCATTAAAGTTTCAGTATGAACAGGACGAATCATCGGGATTTCGCTGGATTTACTGGTCTTTTCTGTCACTCATCAACCTTTCATTGCTGGCCGTACTGATTGCACAAGCAAGTTGGTATCATTATGAAAAACTGGTCAAGTACCCGGCCATCGCTGAACTTTATGAGTCAGCCTGCCATCTGATTGGATGCACACTACCTGAACTGGTAGATACCAAGAAAATTGATAACCGCAATCTGGTTGTCAAAAGCCATCCGACCATCTTTCACGCTCTGATTATTGAAACCATCATCACCAATCAGGCGAATTATGATCAGATATTCCCCGCCATCAGCTTGTCTTTCTCGGATATTAACAACAAGGTAATTGCTTACAGAACCTTCACGCCCAATGAATATCTGAACAAGGAGCTGCAGCAATGGAAAACCATGCCATCTAAACAGCCCATTCAAATTTCACTTGAAATCATTGATCCAGGTCCGCAAGCAGTCAACTATAAAGTGGATTTCTACCCGGTCTCTGCCTTAGTTGAACGACAAAAAAATGATCAAATGTCAACCAACAAGAACAAAATATAACCAAAAAAATCTACTTTTTTCGCTTTTACAGGCCTTCCTCTAAGAGTATCATTACCCCCCCTAAATATTGCCGTCGCTCAAAAAACAGGCACCAGACTTGTGCTCATTCAGTATGAGTATAAATTTTTACATCTCAGAGACACAACGTGCTTAAAATTGGCCCTTATCAACTCAAAAACCGATTGATACTTGCTCCGATGGCCGGTGTAACCGATAGACCCTTCCGTCAGTTATGCCGAGAAAACGGTGCGGCAATGGCCGTGTCTGAAATGGTTATTGCGGACCCTGCTTTCTGGAAAACCCGCAAGTCCATGCACAGACTGGATCATCGAGGTGAAGATTTGCCTATCTCTGTTCAGATTGCAGGAGGCGACCCGGAAATGCTGGCCACAGCAGCAAAGCTCAACCAGGACATGGGCGCCCAAATAATAGATATCAACATGGGCTGCCCGGCAAAGAAAGTCTGTAATAAAGCGGCTGGTTCGGCATTAATGAAAGATGAAGCACTGGTAAAGGATATACTTCATAGCGTCGTTAACGCAGTGTCGATTCCAGTCACCTTGAAAATGCGTACCGGCTGGAACAAAGATAACAAGAACGCCCTAACTATTGCCAAAATGGCTCAGGATGCCGGTATTCAGGCGCTCGCTATTCACGGAAGAACAAGAGCGTGTGGATACCATGGAGATGCTGAATATGAAACCATACGTTTCATCAAACAGCACATATCCATTCCGGTACTGGCCAATGGCGACATTGATTCTCCGGAGAAAGCTAAAGAGGTACTTGCCTTTACACAGGCAGACGGCTTACTCATTGGTCGGGCAGCTCAAGGAGCGCCCTGGATCTTCGATGATATCCAGTACTTTCTTGAGCACGGTACGCATCGGCCAGCTAAAAGCCTGGACGAGATAGAAAAACTGATTTTGCGTCATATTGAAAACCTGCATGCCTTTTATGGCGATACGATGGGACACAGA
>JBFHPN010000557.1:0-2290 GCA_041592735.1 Oleiphilaceae bacterium
CATGCTTTTTATGGCGCCTAACTCTTTATACCGTATGAAAATAAATTATTGTTCGACTTTTTATGCTGACTAATAAGTCATTTCAGTTGTGAACATTCAATGGCATGAAATCGCCAATGTCCTATTTTCTCTTAGACCATTCTGGTTCAACTGCATGACAGTGCACCCATTTGAAGGGCAAGCTGCTAAAAAAGCAGTCTTAATAGGGATAAACAAGATGAATCACATTATTCAGCTTAGCATTAGTTAGTCAGTTCTCCAGCGGGAACACCAACAAATACCTCAGCAAGAATCGGGAAAAGGTGGAATTGAATTCAAGTAAGCAAGGTAACCGAAACATTTTGACTCGCGGGAAACACCGCCGGGCCGAACTGATTATAGATCGCCACATCGGCTGCATCCCTGCCATAGCCAATACAGACGTAGCCAGGTCGTTTGCCTGCCTGCGTGGCATCAAAGGCATACCAGCGCCCTGCGACAAAAGCTTCAAACCAGGCATGCAACTCCATCGGTTGCAAGCCATAAAGATAACCAACCACCATGCGTGCCGGAATGCTCAGACTTCGACATAAGGCAATGCCCATATGCGCCAAATCCCTACAGACACCTACCCGCACCTGATTCACTTCCACGGCAGATAAGGGCAAGACACTGCTGCCAGGCTGAAATTGAACCTCTTGTCTCAGCCAGCGTTCGATCTCGGCAACCTGATTATATCCCGGTAACTGATTCTGGGTGATGTCTCTCGCCATGGCATTAAAACGGTCCGACTCACAATACCGGCTAGGAAGCAGATATTTTAAGACACTATCCGGTAGATTCTGGACATCAATGAAGGCGCCATCCGGAAACTTCTCGGGTTCATCTGCCGTCATAATTTTTGCGGATGTGGCGATCTTAAATTGCCCCGGTGGGGCGACAAGGCGCTGGCATAAATTGCCAAAATCATCGGTAAACTCAAACACAGGAATGCTCGGTGAAATAAGATAATCTTCTGAGGCGATCCATTGTTTTTCGCCACTTCGAGGGCGCAACATTAATATGAACGGGGTCTCCGTTTCGATCTCAAAAATCAACTCGCACTGGGTTTGTAAAATCATCCTTTTTCCCCTATTAATGGCTTGGATTCAACATCGAGACTGAAACAAACACTTTCATCTCCGCCCCGGGTGCTCCGTAATACTTGCCCTCAACCGGAGGAACTAGTTGGGGCCGCCTTGCCACGGCGACAGAGATATGATCAGCTCCGACGAGCACACCAAAAGTCGGATCAAACCCTTTCCAGCCGGCTCCCGGAATAAATACTTCTGCCCAGGCATGCGTGGACCCTGAGCGATCCGGCGCTATGTTTGAAAAGACATAGCCACTCACAAATCTGGCTGCAAATCCGAGGCTTTGCACAGCCTCCATGAATAAATAGGCAAAATCCCTGCAAGAGCCGGCACCGGAAGTGAGAGTCTGCTGAGCACTTTGTACCCCCTCTTCTTCCCGTTTGATATAACGAAACGCTTGGTTGATTGCCGTATTAATGCGCAACAAGAGGCTGATGCTTTGAATGTTTTCGTTGCCAGAATACACAGCATCAAGCCAGGGCTTTAAAGCAGGTGCTCGGGAATGTGCATCCACCCTCATATAGGGCGATAGCGATATCTGGTCGTCTTCACTGTAGCGAAACGGAAACATGACGGCGCATTCTTCAACCAGAAAATCGAAGGGCGACTCATCGTATTTTTCAAGCGTAATGTCACTGTCGATTTTGAGCTCCTGCGCTTTATGCGCAAATGATGCGCTTGCTACCGAGTTGCCTTCTACATCTCGGTGCCAAATGAGTTTACTCACAGGAGATAGCGTTAAACTTGAAGAAACAATCCGCAAGTCGTGCCCTTCTCGAGGCCGAATTCGCAAGGTATGCGGCAGTAGCTGAACAAGTGAGGGAAATTGATACACCGTTTCATGCTGGATCCTGAATTGCTTCATGCTTATTCTCTCACGCTCAGGCTGCGCCTCTTAATTCCTAATAAGGCGGATAAGCCCCCACTCTGACAGCTTTCATTCAAAAAGGATATTTGAAAAAACAAAATGTACTGGGTTGACGCAAATATGCATCAGGATCAAATGCCCAAAGCGGGTACACACTAAAAAAAACCATAGGCACGTAATCCAATCGTTAAAAAATACAGTACAAGGATTAACAGCCCCAAGGCAATTAGATGTGAATATGCATCCATACTGGCTACCTATTAAAAAGATACATCCTATCTTAGCCGTGCGACGTTCGCTATGATCTGTA
>JBFHPN010000558.1:0-2290 GCA_041592735.1 Oleiphilaceae bacterium
AAATTTTTTTTACAGTTGCGGGGGAGGCTGTGATTTCAAGTGACTGTCTCTGTCCTTATCGTTGACGACTCTGGTTTTTTTCGTAAAAGACTCTACGAAATTCTGAGCAGTGTCCCTGAAATAAAAGTTGTTGCAGCGGCCTCTAATGGACGAGAAGCCATTGAACTGGTTAAAAAGCACCATCCCGATGTAATTACAATGGATTATGAAATGCCGGTCATGGATGGCGTGACGGCAGTTCGTCATATCATGTCAGAATGTCCTACACCGATCCTGATGTTTTCTTCGCTGACCTATGAAGGTGCCCGCGTCACTTTGGATGCACTTGAGGCTGGCGCTGTCGATTTTTTACCTAAGAATTTTGAAGATATTGCCCGCGATTTTGGCAAGATGCAGGAAGAGCTTAAAGCGCGTATTTTAGCGGTAGCAGGCAAATCCAAAGCGTCTAATCATAGTGCCTCTGATTCTGGAGCCTTTGAGTCAAACGATAACAGCACGCATTCAACGGCTCAGGCAGCTTATGTTAATCCTCAGAGTAAACGTTCATCGTCTTCATCAGTGCGTGGAGATTATGCCCGCAGAGCCGCCTCACCACCGAATACGGCACGAAGTGCAGGCCGAATTTCAGGGCAGGTATCGCAGCCAGAGCATGTCCCTGCATCCGGTTTAAGATCCCGTATTCAAGAACGGTCTTCGCCTAATAATGATATGTCTGGCGTGGCTGCTATCAAACGCAAAGTAGCTAAAATAGCGCACCCGGTTGATATTTTGCTGATAGGCGCTTCTACAGGTGGCCCGGTGGCAATTCAAACGATACTGACTAAACTACCTGCAAATTTTCCTGTGCCTGTGATTGTGATACAACATATGCCGGCAACATTTACACCGGCGTTTGCAGAGCGACTGAATTCCCTTTGTCAGATAAATGTAAAGCATGCGGAAGATGGTGATTCGCTTAATCCGGGAACCGTGTTAATCGCCCAGGGCGCTAAACAACTTATTATTAATGGGCCTCGCGCACATGTCAGGATTGTTGAAAGTGATGATCGTCTCACCTATAAACCATCCGTGGATATTACCTTTGGCTCAGCGGCCAAGTTTTTTCCCGGCCGCGTCCTCGCGGTGGTATTAACAGGTATGGGTGCAGATGGTCGTGAAGGGTGTCGATTACTCAAACAAGGCGGATCAACCGTCTATACTCAGAGTCAGAAAAGTTGTGTGATCTACGGAATGCCAATGGCCGTTGATAAGGCGGGTTATTCAGATGGCTCTATAGATATTGATGATATGAGTACCTATATAATTAATGGAGTAGGTTAGTGGATTTACTCAGTATATTCGGTGTTATTGTGGCCTTTGGCGCCATTTTGGGTGGAAACTATCTTGAGGGTGGTCATATCCAGTCCCTGTTCAATGGCCCTGCTGCCATGATCGTAATAGGCGGTACGATTGCGGCCATTATGCTGCAAACGCCTTTTGTGATGCTTAAGCGGGGCGTGTTGATGTTACGCTGGGTTTTTGTTCCGCCTTATATTTCGCTGGATGATGGTATTGAAAAAGTGGTTGCCTGGAGTATGCGTGCGCGAAAAGAAGGCTTGTTGGGCCTGGAATCTGCACTGGAGAAGGAACAAGAAACCTTTTCAAGCAAGGGTTTGCAATTACTGGTAGATGGTGCTGAACCGGAAGTCATCAGGAATGTTCTGGAGCTGGAGCTGATATCCAAGGAGCGTTTTGATTTGAATTCAGCCAAAATCTATGACGGAATGGGTGGATATTGCCCAACCATTGGTATCATCGGTGCGGTGATGGGATTAATTCATGTGATGAGTAATCTGGCGGACCCTTCATCGCTGGGTTCGGGTATTGCGACCGCCTTTGTGGCGACCATTTATGGTGTTGCCTTTGCTAACTTATTGTTTTTCCCCATTGGCACTAAATTAAAGACCCTGATTCAACAACAATCTCATTATCGAGAACTGTTAATTGAAGGTTTGGTGTCTATTGCAGAGGGCGAAAATCCCAAATCTATAGAAATGAAGCTCCGTGGCTTTATTACGTCTTAGCGGCAGGTCGCAAGGTTAATTTGTATGCGTAAGCACACTGAAGAAGAGGTCGATAACAAAGAGCGCTGGTTGGTTTCCTATGCCGACTTTATCACTTTGTTGTTTGCTTTTTTTGTAGTGATGTATTCGATTTCTTCTGTAAATGAAGGCAAATACAAAGTTCTTTCAGATAGCCTTGAAGGTATTTTTAATGCGCCGCAGAAATCCACCAAACCTATTCAGGTAGG
>JBFHPN010000559.1:0-2281 GCA_041592735.1 Oleiphilaceae bacterium
CGTTTTTGATAATCTGGTCTGCGCATGCTTTTTTTTGACTTCAACAAGGTACTTTTCAGGATGATCCGTTGTAAAAATTCATTTTCTTCATTGTTGATGGCCTCGCTGTGCACACTAACCCTTATTTTTAGTGCACATTCCAGTGCTCAAAGCCCTAAACAAGATAATCGAAAAGTCCCCCCCAAAGGTGAGCGCAGCTTTATTTCCGGCGGGCTTGTGCTGAATGAATTCCGTTCGGTTAATCTTCCGATTGCTCGCTCCGACAACGATGGACTGGTTGACCGTAAATTCCCGCTAACCGGCCAAACATATGGCATACAGTTCAGCTACGGCTCCTATATCACCGAGCACTTCAAATCAGAAATACGCTATGGCAGAGGCGTCCTTGATGACACATTAGACAACTTGCTGGACATCAATCTGAATCACTGGTTTAGCTGGTATATGGGCGGCACCTATCCGGTTACTGAAGATTTATCCGCCTACGCGCTTTACGGTGTCTCGTTTTTTGAAGCTGATATGACACGCCGGGAAGAGCAACGACGTGTGGGCGGTGGTTCTGATTCTCTGTCTGAGTTCAGAAACGTACAACCCAGCCGTTCAGAACTGGATGATGATTTTTTCGAGACTAATTTTAGTACCAGCTGGATGCTGGGGGTAGATTACCGAATTGAAAAAGGCTTATATCTGGCATTTGAGTACGGTAGACTCCTGAAAGACACTGAAACCAATTTCAAGGTGTATCAAGGTGGCATTCATCTTCGCTATGAATACTAACCAGAACCTGTAACCCCTAGCAACCTATTGCAACTAAGCGTCCTTGGATCAACTCACGACTGCCACTATTTTTTCGAAAATAACCAACATTGATGAATATCAGGTCGGCGCTCAAAATCCTTATCCAGAGAGTGCTTGCTGAAATTCTGCACTTGATAACGATCCAGCAACGCCTCATCAAGACGAAATTTACGTAAATTATTTGAAAACACCAACTGCCCCTTGCTACTCAGCAAGCGCATACAGCATTCAATCAATTCGACATGATCTCTCTGTATATCCAACACCCCTTCCATTCGCTTTGAGTTTGAAAAACTGGGAGGATCAAGGAAGATTAAATCGAATTGCGCATTGTGGTTAACAGGCGATACTGACTGCGCCTTCAACCAGTCAACACAATCTGCCTGCACCAATGCATGTTTGGAGCGTTCGAGCCCATTCAGCTCAAAGTTATCTTTGGCCCAAGCCAGATAGGTTTTAGACATATCGACACTTACTGACTGCCTGGCACCCCCTAAGGCCGCATGCACGGTCACCGATGCGGTATAGCAGAACAGATTCAAAAAACGCTTATCTTTGGCATTTTGGCTGACCCATTTGCGCATAGGGCGATGATCCAAAAATAACCCGGTATCTAAATAATCTTTCAGATTAACCAGAAAACGTGCCTGATATTCCTGAACCATGAACACGTCACCAGAGCTGTTTTGCCGCTCATATTGCTTGGTCCCTTTTTGCATCTCACGCCGCTTGATGACGATTTGATCGGTTTTCAGCCCAAAATGGCTCTGACCGAATTCAACAAGCACCGCCAAGGCTTCTCGCAGTCGTTCCATACTGGCTGCCTTGTCGACAGACTTGGGCGCTGCATATTCTTGCACATGAAACCACACTTGCTGATTATTCAGATTCGTATAGACATCGACAGCCAAAGAAAATTCGGGCATATCCGCATCATATAAACGAAAACATTCTATGCCGTTTTTACTTGCCCATTTGCTGAGAGATCGCTGATTTTTAAGTAAGCGATTATGGAACATTTGTGCCCGCTCAGCATGGAAGATACGCCAGTACGAAGGCTCATGAATTTTTTGTTCAGGTGTCTGCCAAGCCTCTTTAAAGCGATTTTCCGGCTTTAGATCAAACAGTATGAGTTGACTTTCAATCGCCCCGTTCAGCAATTTATATTGCTTATAGCTTCGCCACCCCACACTTCTGCCCAGGCTGTCATTGCCGGTAAAGATACCCGCCTGCCATCCCATCAGGCCTTGTTCAAAATGCTCACCTAGCCGTTGATAGAGCAACTTTAAGGCTTCAACCTCACCAAGGCGCTCGCCATAAGGCGGATTGGTCAATAAGAGCCCGTGTGTCATACGCTCAAAAATGATCAAGGAATCTAAGGTTTTTTTCTCTACATGGATTAGCTGCTCAAAACCAGCCTGTTTTATATTTTCCCAAGCGCGCTGCACGACTCGGGCATCCATATCAAAACCAACGATCGCAC
>JBFHPN010000560.1:0-2270 GCA_041592735.1 Oleiphilaceae bacterium
GTAGCTTAGTCTTCTGATGCGGCTCTAATTCGCACGATTTATTTTTTGTAAACATGTTTAAATTCTTGTAAATAAATATTACTAAACATCAAAAATATGAGACAATCGGCACCGAAATTGTGACTCACGCCACATAAATACTCTTTTAATGTTTATTTATGGCAGGAATGATCAACAGAGATCTCACTAAGTCCTCGAGGAGCATGCCCATTTGATCGGAGTATTGACGATTCTTATCTGCCTCACACTTGCTGTGACCGGCGTTTTTCTTTGCAGGGATTATTCGCGTTTTTTAAAAGGCGCTTATTTAAAGCGAGGAAGAGTTGTCTCCATTCAACCGACATACACAAACCCGACAGCCCATGAAGGCATAAATAAAGCAACACCGATAGCCTATCATCCGATTATCGAATATATGCATGAAGGCGAAGCGATTCGTTTCACTGCTATCGATCATCTAGCTTCAGCTAAACTGCATGTCGGCGATAAAGTTCAGTTGCGAATTATTAAGACACGACGTAAAGCTAACCGCTCCTGCACGACACTGGTTGTATTAATCTGCCTGATGGCTACCCTTGGCTTTACCTTGCTGACAGCTGCAATTAACGGCAACACCACGCTGACACTTTGGCAAATTTTCCTGGGGTCGTTTGTTATTGCTCTCTGCCTTGCCATTCTGGCGCTTTACTTCAGCGATCAGGATCAACATTTCATAGATGATTTAAAAGAAACTAAACGGGGATATACTCAACTTTTCCTCGCAGAACCAACCGCCTATAAAAAGTGGCAAACATCATTTAGAGATCCGGTACAGCGAATCAAAATACAAGGCTCAAAATTCTGCGGCGCAACATTTATAGGCAGCGCCTTGTTGATTCTCGGCCTTTCATTCAGCGGCGTTATAAATGCCGCGATCTGATCAACCGGTTCTTTAAAACCAAGCCACCCTATCCACTTACCTGATAATCCAGGGACATCAATAAAGCGTAAAAAATCTGAGTTTTTCGAATAGAGACCTAGCTTCTATTTCTTGTTTCCTGCTAACCTAATCAATTAAGTAATGACCACGCGCCAACCTGTAAAGGTATATTCGCAGCCCTCTATCTGATAACGACTTCAGGAGTAACTCGTGTTTGCATCTCAACAGCGCCTATTCCCGCAGACTCGCTTAAGACGTATGCGTTTTCAATCATTTTCACGCCGGCTGATGCAGGAAAATAAGCTCTCCACAGACGATTTAATCTATCCAATGTTTATCCTGGAAGGCGTAAACCAGCGTCAACAGATCGGCTCCATGCCAGGCATTGAACGCCTGAGTATTGATTTACTCCTTCAGGAAGCCGAAACACTTGTGGAATTAGGCATTCCTGCCATAGCCCTGTTTCCGGTAACGCCCCCAGATGCGAAATCACTTGATGCCAAAGAAGCCTGGAACCCGGAAGGCCTCGCCCAACGCGCTGTTCGGGCCCTGAAGGCTCAATACCCGGAACTAGGCGTCATCACAGATGTTGCTCTTGATCCGTTCACCACTCACGGACAAGATGGCATCATTGATGAGGCAGGTTATGTACTTAACGATATTACCGTTGAGGCGCTTGTTAAACAGGCCTTATCACATGCTGAAGCAGGCGCAGATATTGTCGCCCCTTCTGACATGATGGATGGACGCATTCTTGCTATAAGGCAGGCTCTTGAAAACAAACAGTATAGCAACACACGTATTCTCGCCTACTCCGCTAAATACGCATCCGCCTACTATGGCCCCTTCCGGGATGCCGTAGGCTCAGCTGGCAATCTTGGCAAAGCAGATAAAAAGACCTATCAGATGGATCCGGCTAATTCCGATGAAGCGCTGCATGAAGTCGCCATGGATCTGCAGGAAGGTGCCGATATGGTGATGGTAAAACCAGGCATGCCCTACCTGGATATCGTTCAACGAATTAAAACTGAACTCAAAGCGCCCACCTTCGTTTATCAGGTAAGCGGAGAGTATGCGATGCATATGGCTGCCATCCAAAACGGCTGGTTAGACAGAGATAAAATAATCCTGGAATCATTACTCTGTATCAAACGAGCCGGTGCAGATGCAATTCTGACTTACTTTGCCAAAGAAGCTGCTAAGCTATTAAAGAACTCTTAAGAAATACTAATTTACAGGATTTGATACTGATGAATGATCAACCCAATGCAGCAAGTGGCTCTGAAGACATTCAGGAAATCGACCTTCATCACCATCAGTATTTTATCAATCGTGAGTTAAGCCATCTTCA
>JBFHPN010000561.1:0-2256 GCA_041592735.1 Oleiphilaceae bacterium
CTGCTAGCTGCCTGCTCCTCTAATTTGACTTTGTCGCGCGTTATTTTGATTATTTCTGTTTTGGTATCGGCCTGGCTGGTGCTAGGGATAACTCGTAAGCGGACTACCGAGTGTTTCGGCCCTCTTATAAGGTCTACCACCTCATCAAGCCGCCATCCAACAACATCAACGATTTCGCCATCTTCATCCTGTCCGACACCCACAATTCTGTCTGCCGCGCCAAGTTGCCCCTGTTTATGAGCCGGGCCGCCCGGTACAAGGCGTACAACTTTGGTGAACTCGTTATCAGATTGTAAGACAGCGCCAATTCCTTCTAAGGAGAGGCTCATATTGATATTGAAATTTTCAGATGATTGCGGTGAAAAATAAGTAGTATGCGGATCGTACACCGTTGTAAATGCGTTCATATACGTTGAGAACGCGTCTTCACTTCTGGCCTGGAGGGTGCGTTGTAGCTGGTTCTTATAGCGTTTAGAAAGTGTCTCTTTGGCTTCTTTGATGGCTGAGCCGTCAAGTTTCATGGCTAACACGGCTGATTTGATACGGCGACGCCAGATATCATCAAGTTCTTCAACTGATTTGGCCCAGGGCTCCTTACTTCGATCGCTTAGAATATATTCATCTTTGTCAAAATTCAGAGACTCAATGTTCTTGTCAGTAAATTTAACCAGCTTCTCCAGGCGTTCAATAACGCGAGTCTGGTAGCGGTTAAACATTTTAAATGCAGGAGAAAGCTGGCCTGTTTTGATGGCGCTGTCGAGTCTGAAGCGGTAATTCTCGAATTCATCAATATCCGATTGCATTAAATACAGCTTGGATGGGTCGAGTGATTCCAGATATTGTTCGTAGATTTGTTCAGATAGTTCTTTATTGATAGGCTGTTTGCGGTAGTGGCTGAGAGACAAACTTCGCGCCACATGGAGGCTGGCTTCAATTTGCTCCCGTGTCGGAGAGAGTGACGTTGCTTTGATTTTATCCGCTTCTGTGTATTCAAAATTACTTGCCGCAAGGCTTGTATTTTGGATAAACAAACAACTAAAGATGATGAGTATAAGTGTTCTGATATTCAAACGATTTATTCTAGGCATAGGTTTGCATCACTGAATTTAACTTAAAGACACACAGATTGTATTGGATTGAGCCAGTGCTCGCTATACTCCATTCGAAAGAAGCAATTAATTATTGTTAATTGGGTAAGTATGTGAAACCTGAATGTAATCTTTGTAAGACGATAAGTTGAAAGAACGCATTTTATTATCTATTTTTATTGAAGTTGTTTTTCCTTAAACCGCCCCCCTGCATTGAGAGGCTATTTACATGTCACTGCTCGATAATATTCAGAATTATTATGAAACACTGGTGCTTGATGCGCTTGCAAAAGAGGTGAAGGGGCAGGATCTTGATGAGGATGAGCTGACAGATATACTGTGCGTTGCCGTTAATCATCTTCCGCCCAGATACATCCGGCACGAAGTGGACTTTCTTTACTATATGTCGCCTATTGAGCGTCGTGAGATAGAGCAAAAGGCCCAAAAGGCTGTTAAAGATGCGATTGCTTACATCAAGAACAACCGCAGGGCATAACGGCGGATAGTATTGTCTTATGGCTGTTATGATTCTGTTCTGCTAGCGCAATTACCACTCCTTCGTCTGAATATTTATGCTATCATTCGCCTCTTTTTTAGCGGCGGATTCTAGGCGTTCATGAGTGCAAAAAAAGTATACAAAGTCATTTTCTATAACAATGAAGATATCTTCGAAATCTATGCAAGTCATATCTTTGCGTCAGATCTCTATGGTTTTGTCGAAGTAGAGCAGCTATTATTCGGTGAAAAGAGTCAATTATTAGTCGATCCCAGCGAAGAGCGTTTGAAAACAGAATTTGCCGGTGTGAAGCGAACCTTTATCCCGATGAATGCTGTTATTCGGATTGATGAAGTAGAGCAAACCGGCGTGCCTAAGGTTAGCGGGGTTAAAAATACGGTCAGTCATTTTCCGCACAATGGTAAACCAGAAAAGAAGTAAACATTCAGGGGTTTTAACCTGAGCTTACACCTGACTTCTACAATGTATTCGGCTAAGTTAATCAAAGGCTTAATCTCATGACATCTATAAAATTTCTTGCAGTCTCTCCGATTTATCTATCTATCTTGGCTTTACTGATCATTTTTCTCGCTTATCGTGTTACGCGATTTAGAATCGGTGAGAAAGTCGCCCTTGGCGATGAAAAAGGGTCACGAGAAATGAAATGCACCA
>JBFHPN010000562.1:0-2256 GCA_041592735.1 Oleiphilaceae bacterium
ATATACATTCAGAAACCTGAAAGATGCCGAAGCATTGCTTACTCGCCGGGTAACCAGCCGCCACACAGTGGTTCTGGGGGGTGGTCTGCTGGGGATTGAAACCGCCCGGGCCATGCGTCGATTTGCGACCGAAGTAACCCTGATTCATCACTCAAGCTGGTTAATGAATCGCCAACTTGACCAGGGTGCTGCAACAAGATTGAAGGAAAAACTGGAGTCTGAAGGTATAAAGGTGATGCTGGGCACCTCAGTTTTAGCCGTAGACGGGCGCAGCAAACTAGACGCCATCATGCTCAGAAATGGCATCTCCATAGCCTGCGATACCTTAGTGCTATCAACCGGTATACGCCCGAATATTGAACTCGCCAAACAGTCAGGAATGGCTTTCGGGCAGGGCATCAAGATTAATGATGCACTGGAAACCTCATTGCCGAATATTTATGCGATTGGTGAATGCGCTGAAATCAATGGCCAGGTTATCGGGCTTGTTGCTCCCGGCTTATCCCAGGCAAGTCTTCTGGCACAAAGAGTAAGCGACAAAAGTTCCGCGCTCTACATACAACAGGCTATTTCCAGTAAGTTGAAAGTACTGAAACTACCCGTGCTTAGCCTGGGCGAAATTGGTCTGCAACATGAAAGCCCTGAAAGCAGATTAATGACCTTTGCGCGCAAAGATAAATATCGGGTTTTACGCTTCGAGCGAGGCCGCCTGGCCGGGGCCTCTGCTGTAGGTGAATGGCCGGATCAGGATCGATTAAAAGACATCATTGAGCAGCATAAATCCCTGAATGTGCTGCGAAAACTGCGCTTTAAACTGACTGGCAATATCTGGGGCGAGTCACAGAAAGTGTTGGATCATCATATCATTTGTAATTGTCGACAAATTACAGCGGGTCAACTCAGGGCCTGTGCCGCACAAGGTGAAATGCTGGAAACGACAGGCGCTGGCACCGTGTGCGGTAGTTGCCGCCCCTTGTTACCGCAATTTGCTGTGAACACAGCCCTGTTTGAAAATGCTGCGGGCCAATCCGACAGCAAAGACAACTCCCTGGGTTATTTAAGCTGGCTATCGCTCGCCGCGCTGGCACTTATTATTGCCTTTCAGTTTACGTCGCCCTGGCTACCTCCAGAGAACTACAATCCGAACAGTTTAAGCACCTGGTGGACCGATTCATTTAAACGGCAAATTACCGGATTCGTACTTCTGGGTTTCACTTTATTGAGCTTACTTGTTTCGGCACGCAAACGGCTCCCCTGGTTCAAATGGGTTAGTTTCTCAACGTGGCGGGTTATTCACATTGTACTGACCTCCTTCGTGCTGGCAGGGCTATTCTTTCATACCGGTGCCTCTGACTACCAAGGCATCAATGCCTGGTTGATAAGCTGTTTCTGGATAGCCGCCATTGCCGGCGTGATCACGACTTTATTGAGCAAACAAGAGAATGCTCACCCTGGCATGACAATAAGACGTGCCAAGCAAAGCGCTGTCATGGTGCATATTCTAAGTATTTGGCCTCTGCCCGTACTGATCATTTTTCATATTCTGTCTGTGTACTGGTTTTAGCTTATGTCGATACTCTCCAAAAAAGCAGCGTGGTGGACTCTGTATCTGTTAGGGACAGCAATCTTGGCTGGCTATCTGGGCTATCAATTAATTGCCTCTCCCCATAAAGAAGATTTTCTTATCGGAGAGACCAGCCATGGCCATTATCAAATTGAATTAAGTTGCAATGCCTGCCATATCGAACCCTTTGGCGGTACTGAAATTATTCAGAATGCCTGCATGGATTGTCATCAGGAAGAACTTAAAACAGCCATGGATTCTCATCCGAAATCCAAATTTACCGATCCTCGAAATGCAGATCTTGTGGAGATTCTGGACGCGCGTTATTGCGTCTCCTGCCATGTTGAACATAATCCTGATGTACTGCACCCCATGGGGGTTTCTTTACAGACAGATTATTGTGTTCAGTGCCATCAGGACATTGAAAAGGAACGCCCCAGCCACCAGGGGATGGCGTTTGATAGCTGTGCGTCAGCAGGTTGTCACAACTACCATGATAATACCGCACTCTATGAAAACTTCTTGCTGAAACACCAGGATGCCACGCCTCCAACAGAAAAATATCAACCACAGAAAACGCTCTCGGCCTTTTACCAGAAGAATCCTCTTAACCAGAAAAAGATCGATAGGGTTGACGCTTACGCCAATCAACTTGTGCAGCAACACAAGGATGACACGATTCATGCCGAATG
>JBFHPN010000563.1:0-2255 GCA_041592735.1 Oleiphilaceae bacterium
ATGATAGAGATAATTGCCAGCAGGTTGGCTTTTTTAGCTTGCTGTGCGTATGGCGCAATATCTTGCTGTACCTGAATTTGCGCCTGCGCGGCACCGATTTTGGCGGCTACTGCCTCCGAGGTGCTCACCGCAGCTTTTTCAGCGCGTTCAGCACCTGCTTCGGCACCGCTTTGCGTCGCAATTTGTTTTATCTGCTCAAGCGCTTTGGGTGATAGTTCGCCTCGCTGCTCCAGTAAATCGCGAATACTTTTGATCTCGCTTGTAATTTGGGTTTGCAGCTGCGTGGTTGTCTGGCGAAGGCTGGCATCCAGAACCGCCTGAGATACCAGATTGACGTTCTGATCCTGTCTTGAATTGAGCTTGCGAATCTCGCTCTTATTCTCTTGTGTCGCTGTGTCGAGTTTCTGTAACGTGGCATTCAAGGGCTGGAGCGCGTCTTCTATGGCTCTGGCGATCAGTTTGGACGCTACTTCCTCTATTAATTCTTTACTCATTTCTTCTTCCTCTTCCTCGGTTGAGGTGATGGTTGTTATGGTTTCGTCAGCAATTGGTGCGCTAATCACTTCATCTTCGACAGTTTCTGCCGGCGCTTCCTGGGTTTCAGTTACAACAGATGTATCACTTGCTTCAACTGCTTCAACGGTAATGACTCTGGCGTTAAGCTCATCGATGAGCTCTTTGAGACGTTCTGGTTTGGCAGGCTTCCCCAGCAACGCATAAGCGCCAGAAGATAAGACTTCTGCTTCATATTCGGCGCCTTCTTTAGAGGTATACATTAATATTGGAATTTCACGCGTGCGTGGGTTCTGATTTATTAGTTTGGTGGTCTCAAGACCATCCATACCGGGCATCATATGATCCATGAAAATGACATCCGGTAATGGGTGATCTTCCAGAAAGCGTATGGCATCTTCTCCTGATTCAACCATATTAACCTCTAGTCCATTCTTTTCAACCAAACGAGTCAGCATGATTCTTGCGGATTTAGAATCATCAACGACGAGTGCTGTGTTGACAGCCATGAGCGCTCCTAAAAAATAACCTTAATTTTTTAAAGCATAGATGATTTTGAGAGAATTATGGTTATTTTTAGTGAAATTAAGATAAAAAAAGTGTCTTTAATTCAACGGGATGTTGAATGATATAGTCTGCGCCCCATTCAGATACTGATTTTTTATCCATGATATAGCCATATGCGGCCGATACAGTGATCATCCCGGCGGCTTTTCCCGATAAGATGTCTCGCGCATGATCGCCCACATAAACGCTATTGGGTAAGTGGATGTTCAGGATCTCTGCAGCTTTAAACATGGATTCAGGGTCGGGTTTGGGTTTACTGACGTCATCGGCACATAGAACGAGGGCGCACTGATTCCATAAATCCATTCTTTGAAGAAGTTTTTCGGTAAATCTCCTCGGCTTGTTGGTGATAATACCCCAAGGGATGTTGCTGGTGAGACAGGCTTTCAGCACCGTGTCCATACCTTCGAATAAACGTGCATGGGTGCCAACCAGGTCGAGGTAGTCTTCCAATAATTCAGTTCGATAGCCTTCGAATTCCTTTTCTCCTTCCTGCCCGCCAAACGCCAGATGAGTGAGTGCCCTGGCACCATCGGAAACGGTATTTCTGATAAGTTCGGCCGGGAGTAATGTTTTGCCATGACGTAAGCGCTGATTATTCAATACGGCCACAAAGTCTTCTGCGGTGTCAACGAGAGTGCCATCGAGGTCAAATAGCAAAGCCTCAATAGATTGGGGTGATGCAGAATGCTTTGTCATAAAGGCTTGCTGACATGCATCATGTAGTTTACATCGACATCGTGGGCAAGTTTGTAATGCTTCAAAATAGGGTTGTAAGTCAAACCGATAATGTCATGAAAATCCAGACCAGCCTTGCGCACATAGAGTGACAGCTCTGATGGTTTGATAAATTTTTTGTATTCATGCGTGCCTTTGGGCAGCAGCTTGAGAATATGTTCTGCACCAACAATGGCAAACAGGTAGGATTTCGGATTTCGATTAATAGTTGATAAAAACAGATGACCACCGGGTTTCAAGAGTTTTGCGCAGGCAGCCACGACTGAAGCAGGTTGGGGGACATGTTCCAGCATTTCCAGGCAAGTGACGACATCGTAAGTACCTGCTTCTTTTTCAGCCAATGCTTCAACAGTCGTTTGCCGGTAATCCACCTCAACACCAGACTCAAGGCCATGCAGGCGTGCAACGGCTAGCGGAGCCTCTCCCATATCAATGCC
>JBFHPN010000564.1:0-2249 GCA_041592735.1 Oleiphilaceae bacterium
CCTCTACTTCATACTTCTTCACCGTTTCGACAAGCTCAACGAACGTGTCTTCGCTCACTGAGCACGAACTTTACGGTCACTGAGCCTGTCGAAGTGATGACATTCATCCTTCAAATAGTTCTTTACACAGACTTGGAAGCAATAATCTTGTCTTGCCATATTTTGGGCGCAGTCTGATGCACCGAAATACCAGTGCTGTCGACCGCAACAGACACCGGCATATCGACCACATCAAATTCATAAATGGCTTCCATCCCTAATTCAGGAAAGGCAACCACTTTGGCATCTTTAATAGCTTTTGATACCAGATACGCTGCACCGCCCACGGCCATCAGGTAAATCGAGCCGAATTCCTTAATTGCATCAATCGCGACTTGTCCGCGCTCGGCCTTACCTATCATGCCGTAGAGGCCTGTTTCTTTCAGAATTGTATGAGTGAATTTATCCATGCGTGTCGCTGTCGTTGGGCCAGCCGGTCCAACCACCTCTTCCCGGACAGGGTCAACAGGGCCAACGTAATAAATGAAGCGGCCTTTCAGATCAACCGGTAATTTTTCTCCGGCTGCCAGCATTTCAACCATTTTCTTATGCGCCGCATCACGGCCCGTCAGCATTTTGCCCGAGAGCAACACGGTGTCACCCGGCTTCAGCGCAGCAATATCTTCTTTTGTGACATTATTCAGGTCGAGGCGTTTGGCGCTTTCGCCAGCTTCCCAGGTTATTTCTGGCCAGTCTGATAAGCTGGGCGGTGTCTGCAAAGAAGGCCCGGAGCCATCCAAAACAAAATGCGCATGACGGGTCGCCGCGCAATTTGGAATCATCACCACAGGCAAAGAGGCTGCATGTGTTGGGTAATCCTTGATCTTCACATCCATCACGGTCGTTAAACCACCTAAACCTTGAGCACCAATGCCTAAATCGTTTACTTTGTCCATGATTTCCAGGCGCAGCTCTTCGACACGGTTTTTCGGGCCTCGGGCACGAAGTTCATGAATATCAATCGGATCCATCAACGCTTCTTTTGCCATCACAGCAGCTTTTTCTGCCGTGCCACCAATACCGATACCCAGCATTCCCGGAGGGCACCAGCCTGCGCCCATCGTAGGC
This sequence comes from Oleiphilaceae bacterium, assembly GCA_041592735.1. Taxonomy (GTDB): domain Bacteria; phylum Pseudomonadota; class Gammaproteobacteria; order Pseudomonadales; family Oleiphilaceae; genus PZPK01. The sequence continues at coordinate 1,108 of JBFHPN010000564.1, forward strand.
ACAGTTTTCAAGACCCAATCAACAATGCTGTCGCTAGGATTAAGCATCGCCATTTTAGATTTATTCTCAGAGCCGCCGCCTTTTGCCGCGACCTGCACATCCACGGTATTGCCGGGCACAATTTCATAATGAATCACGGCCGGCGTATTATCTTTGGTATTTTTACGCGCACCGGCCGGATCGGCCAGAATCGATGCACGCAACACATTATCCGGATGCGTGTAGGCGCGGCGCACACCTTCATTGATCATATCGGTGACGCTCATCTTTGCATCCCATTGGACATCCATGCCCACTTTTACAAATACCGTCACAATACCTGTATCCTGACAAATGGGCCGTTTACCTTCTGCGCACATTCTTGAGTTGATCAGAATTTGTGCCATTGCATCTTTTGCAGCCTGAGACTCTTCTTTTAAATAGGCTTCGTGCACAGCATCAATAAAGTCTTTAGGGTGGTAATAAGATATAAACTGAAGGGCATCTGCCACGCTGTCAATTAAGTCGTCTTGACGGATAATAGTCATGATCTCTCTCTATATTGTTCATTCACGTTAATTTTAAGTGGGCAAATTGTACCCCTTCTCTACACGGGAAGGTAGTAAAGAAAAACGCTTCTTTTGGGATATAAAAAAACAACAACCTTGCCTACTTTTAATTCAATAAAAAATTCGACAAATTAAAGTTTCCTGTCTACGTTTAATCTAGGTCAAAAAAATTCGGCCCGGTGGTGCGCGTTCTTCAGTAAGACTCAAGATTTCAAAAGCTTGACCATCATCTAGCCTTACGCATTGAGACAATTAGAGAACTACTTAGGAAAAGGTCTAATTTCATGTATAAAAAATCCATATTAAGTGTTGCGATAGCATCCTCTCTGATGCTGACAGGTTGTTTTGAAAATAATAAAGCGAACGATGAAAATGAGAACTCGATAACCAATCCGCCTTCGGCTGAGCAGCAAGCGGAGGCCGCAGCTAAGCTACAGCGCAGCTACCCTGTGTTTAGCCCAGCAACTGCAGACTTCCCCAAACCTAACGACCTGCTCATCCAGAGAGATAGCACCACTACAGCTGCTATTGAGCAGTCTGATGGGTCTTACCTGATTCCTGGTTCTGATGACGAAGATGCCACACCACCATTTA
>JBFHPN010000565.1:0-2245 GCA_041592735.1 Oleiphilaceae bacterium
AAACAGATGCTTTTTTGCCTGACCAAAATTACTTTGAGGGTCGGTGACCGTCACACAGCGTTCATCGCCCCACCAAAAATGCAGATTATGCCAATGAATCGACGTTCGATACTCGGTGGCAACGATATAGTCAAAAAGAGCTTTAGGCGTGGTGCCGCCAGAAAGAGCAATGTGCTGTTCACCCTTAAGCAAAGAATAGGCTTGTAATTCTGCCGCAATTTGCTCATATAAGGCATCGGGTGTGTTAAATATGCTTAGGCCGCTCATCGTCTATTACTCATTCTTTTAGATAATACTTAATCATTCTGGTTATCTCATACACGACCTATAACTCACAGAAATAATTATCCGTCAGATTCTTACAAGGAAAGCGCCAAGAACGATCATCGCGAGCCAGGAGCGCCTCGGCTTCTTTGGGTCCCCAGGTGCCTGCTGCATAGCCGAAAACGCTGTGCTCACCTTGCTGGTAGTCGAGTATTGGCTGAACGAACTGCCAACAGGCCTGAACCGCATCACTGCGTGCAAAAAGGGTCGCATCGCCATTTACCGCATCTAATAACAAGCGTTCATAGGCATTGGATATCGTCAGCTCGCCTAAGTCCGCATAACGAAACTCCATACTGACTTCTTCTGTATCGAATCCTGCTCCCGGCTTTTTTAAGCCAAATTTAATCACGATGCCTTCATCAGGCTGAATTCGGATAATTAATTTATTATTCGGTGCCTGATCACCAAACACCGGATGTGGCGTTTCCTTAAAATGAATAACGGCTTCGGTGACCCGCGTTGGAAGACGTTTCCCCGTGCGCACATAAAAAGGCACACCATTCCAACGTGAATTCTGGATTGATAACTTCAAAGCGACATAGGTTTCCGTTCGGGAAGCTTCATCGACGCCCTTTTCTTCCCGATAGGCATTAAGAACTTTGCCACGCACGCTAGACTGCGTATATTGGCCAAGCACCAAATTATCTTTAATAGTGTCTAGCTTGAGTGGTTTAAGGCTTTCCAGTAACTTGGCAACCTCATCCCGAATTGAATCCGCTTTTAGTTGTGCCGGCGGTTCCATCGCCATCATGGCCAACACCTGCAAGAGATGATTCTGGAACATATCACGCATCGCACCCGATTGATCGTAATAGCCCCCTCTCCCTTCCACGCCTAATGATTCCGCCGAGGTAATTTCAACATAATCGATGAAGTTACGATTCCATAAAGGCTCAAATAAACCATTAGCAAAACGAAAAACCAAGAGGTTCTGTACGGTTTCCTTACCCAGATAATGATCTATTCTGAAAATCTGCTTTTCCTGAAAGTAGTGATGCAAGTGCTCATCAAGCTCAACAGAGCTGTTTAGATCGCGCCCTATCGGTTTTTCTATTACCAGGCGACGGTAGCCATTATGTTCTGTGTTCAGGCCTTGCTTCGCTAAACATTCAGGAATCACGCCGAATAAACTCGGTGGTGTAGCAAGATAAAACAAAATGCCTGGTTTGGTATCACTAGCGGGTATCAGGGTATCAAGTTTGTCCTTTAGTATCTGATAATCTGCCGCATCCGAAGTATTGATCGAAACATAGCTGACCTTATCGAGAAAATCATGAACCCGCTTATCTTTTAAACGGCTATGCTCTTCTAAAGCGGGTACAAGCGCCTCACGGTATGCTTTATCTGAATAGTCCGTGCGACTCACACCCAACAACTGAAACTGCTCGGGGAGCTGCCCCAACACAAAAAGATCGAAAAATGCCGGCAGTAGTTTACGAAAAGCAAGATCACCAGAGGCGCCAAAAATCACGATATAAGGGCATTGTTTAAGCGTATTCACGAGGCCTGAAGCTTTGGCTTGTGTTTGAACTGAATGATTGGCAGACATACACCCTCAATCGGCAAAAGGTTAATTAAATGAACCATAATGTTCAGTTTAGTTGAGAATTACACCTTAGCTGAACTTTAAGCCCGTCTTCCCAGTTAATCATAGTGCTGAAGGTCATTTTGCTGTAAGCTGCACGACAGTATATCTGTGCTGTTTCCGGCCTGCGTTCAATGCCTCTATACTATTAAGCGTCGACACTTTACATCGACTCTTTTTAGAATCGACACTTTAGCACCAACACTTTAACCTGTTTTGTAATGAGAATCCCATATGAGTTTTGCCTCCCTCGGCCTTTCTGACGCCCTTTTAAAAGCTGTTTCAGAGAAAGGCTATGATCAACCTTCGCCCATTCAAATGCAGGCGATTCCA
>JBFHPN010000566.1:0-2236 GCA_041592735.1 Oleiphilaceae bacterium
GCATTTGCAAAACACGATAAATTGGCCATTAAATTAATTCTTTTTCCAAGTTATAGCGGCTTATTGCTGGAAGGCAGTATTCTCTCTTGTATCACAGAACAACAGGATTATACCCTGCACATTGAGTTTCAAGGTATTTCTGACGCCCACCAGCAATTAATTGCCAGACATATCATGCGCCTGCAAAGTCAGCAGAAAAACGTTTAAACAGTTAACGAAACAGAGACATAAATCATGCCAACGCTTAAAGTACTGGAACAGAGCCTGCAGCAACTCAACCAGATTATTCTTGGCAAGGAGCATGAAGTAAAACTTGCGCTTACCTGCCTTTTGGCAAAGGGCCATTTATTGATAGAAGACTTACCAGGCATGGGCAAAACCACCCTGTCTCATGCACTTGCTCAAAGCCTGGGTTTGAGCTATCAGCGCATACAGTTTACGAGCGATTTGCTGCCCGGCGATTTGCTTGGCATAAACATCTTTGACAGAGAGACTGGCAAGTTCAACTTTCAGGCAGGCCCCATCTTTTCAAATGTTATTCTGGCTGATGAAATCAACCGCGCTAACCCAAAAACACAAAGCGCGCTGCTTGAAGCCATGGAAGAAGGCCAGGTTACCCATGAAGGCGCCACCCGCCAGCTACCCAAGCCTTTTTTTGTCATTGCCACCCAGAACCCCAGTGAACAGGCTGGCACGCACCCTCTTCCCGAATCCCAACTGGATCGCTTCATGATGCGCATCAGCCTCGGCTACCCTCATGCCGATGCTGAAAAGCAACTACTGAAGGGTAAAAGCCGCCGCGACTTACTAAGCTCACTCAAGCCTTTGCTAGAACAGGAAACCCTGGGGAAAATCCAGGCACTGGTGGACCGCGTGAAATGCGCCGACAATCTGATTGATTACCTCTATCGACTGGCGGCCTTCACCCGACAAAGCAAAGACTGCAAACACGGCCTGTCACCCAGAGCATTGATCGCTCTGCTGAGAGCCTCCAAGGCCTGGGCCTTAATCGAAGGACGTGACTTTATGCTTCCGGATGATATACAGGCGGTTTTCCCATACTTGGCTGAGCATAGAATCAGCACTGAGCATTTCACACAGAGCGGACTAATGACTGATTACACGCCTGTGAGTCAAAAAATTCTTGGTTCGGTTGATATTTTTTGAATTCACCCCATAAACAGCACTACACTATGCCAATTTAATTTAATCCGACCGCATCTTTTGCTTTATTTTCGATCACTATAGGAATTCTCTACCCATGAGTAGCACCAAACACGCAAAACTTTTGATACTTGGATCCGGACCCGCCGGTTATACCGCAGCAGTGTATGCTGCAAGAGCTAACCTGAACCCGGTTCTTGTTACAGGCATACAGGCTGGAGGCCAACTTACCCAGACAACAGACGTTGATAACTGGCCGGGTGATGTCGAAGGTTTGCAAGGCCCTGCGCTGATGGAGAGAATGAAAGCCCATGCAGAACGTTTCGACACCGAAGTCATTTTTGACCATATCAATAAGGCAGACTTATCCCAGAAACCCTTCCGCCTCACAGGCGATTCCGCAGAATACACCTGCGATGCGCTGATTATTGCGACGGGTGCCTCTGCCATGTATCTGGGCCTTGAATCCGAAGAGAAGTTTGCTGGCAGAGGGGTTAGTGCCTGCGCTACCTGTGATGGTTTTTTCTATCGCAAACAAACCGTGTGCGTGATTGGCGGGGGTAATACCGCGGTTGAAGAAGCACTCTATCTTTCTAATATCGCCAAAGAAGTCATCCTGATTCACCGTCGTGATTCCCTGAAATCTGAAAAAATACTTCAGGACAAACTCTTTGAAAAAGCCAAAAATGGCAATATCCGTATTGAGTGGAATCACACGCTAGAGGAAATACTTGGCGATGACGCAGGTGTAACGGGCGTCAGAATCAAATCCACACAAAGTGGTGAAGAAAAACAGCTGGATGTATCCGGCGTATTCATAGCCATTGGTCACCGACCAAACACTGAACTCTTTGCCGGCCAGTTAGACATGGTGAATGGCTATCTTAAAATCAAATCCGGTCTTGAGGGTGGCGTCACCAGCACCAGTATTCCAGGTGTATTTGCCGCCGGCGATGTAACCGACCAGGTTTACCGTCAAGCTATCACTTCAGCAGGTTTTGGCTGCATGGCTGCGCTGGATGCTGAAAAATATCTCGACGCACTCCACTAACCTCATACGATCAACTCCGGC
>JBFHPN010000567.1:0-2233 GCA_041592735.1 Oleiphilaceae bacterium
AGCATGGCCTTGATCCTGATAAAGATATTCAGATCCGTGTTGTACCACCACCAGAAATGGTTGCTAACCTGCGCGCAGGAAACCTTGATGGATATTTATCTCCGGATCCCTTCAACCAACGTGCTGTGTATGAAAAAGTGGGCTTCCTGCATATTCTGACCAAAGAAATATGGGAAGGACACCCATGCTGTGCCTTCGCGTGCAGCAAGAAATTCGCCACTGAAATGCCGAATACCTATGGCGCATTGTTTAAAGCAATTGTTGATGCCACGCATTACTCTGCCAAAGCGGAAAATCGTGCAGAAATAGCCAAAGCCATCTCGCCCAAGAATTACCTGAACCAGCCAGAAGTTGTGGTAAGGCAAGTATTAACGGGTCGCTATGTTGATGGTATCGAGCAGAAGATCCACGACGTGCCAAGCCGTATAGATTTCGATCCGTTCCCATGGCACTCGATGGCTGTCTGGATTCTGACCCAAATGAAACGCTGGGGCTATATTTCCGGTGAAATCGATTATAAAGGCATCGCGGAGCAGGTTTATGTGGCCTCTGAAACGGCTGAGGTGATGAAGAGTCTGGGCTATGTGCCGCCAACTAAAACCTATCAGAACTATAACATCATGGGTAAAACCTTCGATTACACGAAGCCAGAAGAGTATGTCAACAGTTTTGCGATCAAAAGAGGTTAATCTATGCAGTCTTTAGCCATGCGCAGCATGCTGTTATCTCTGGTGATTTTGGTGGTGCTTCTCGGTGTCTGGGAAGCCCTTAACCAAGCACCAACCCAGTCGGGTGAGCTGACAGAATATGAAATAATGATGGGCAGCGTGGAAAGTGAAGCCAGGGTACCACCGCCTTCGCAAGTCCTGACGCATGCCTGGAATGAGCTGAGTAACCCCTTCTATGATGCCGGCCCGAATGATAAGGGTATCGGCATCCAGTTGGCCTACTCTTTATACCGAGTACTTACTGGGTTTTTCGCTGCCGCACTGGTAGCGATTCCCTTAGGTTTCGTCATAGGTATGTCGCCATTAATGTACAAGGCATTAAACCCCTTTATACAGGTATTGCGACCCATTTCACCGCTTGCCTGGATGCCTTTAGCCTTGTTTGTGATACAGGATTCAGAGCAATCAGCGATCTTTGTGATCTTTATTTGCTCAATCTGGCCAATGCTTATCAATACCGCCTTTGGCGTGGCAGGTGTGAGGCAAGACTGGATCCGTGTCGCTCAAACACATGAGCTAAGCGCTGTAAAAACAGCCTTTCAGGTGATATTGCCAGCGGCGGCTCCGACCATCCTGACAGGCATGCGCATTTCCATCGGCATAGCCTGGCTGGTCATCGTAGCGGCTGAAATGTTAGTGGGTGGCACAGGTATTGGTTATTACGTCTGGAACGAATGGAACAACCTGGATCTTAGCAGCGTTATCTTTTCAATCTTGATGATCGGTGTCATCGGCATGCTCCTGGATATGGCGCTCGGTGCCGTATCCAAGCTGGTCCAGTATCAGGAATAACACTATCTATCTACATTCACTCCCTGCAAGCTTTGCAGGGCTTTGCAAACATTAGGAGTAAAGCAGTATGAGTCAGCATTTTGTCAGCGTAGAAGGACTGGCAAAACATTTCACCACCAAAGATGAAGATCTGATCGTCTTTCAGGACGTCAACATCAACATCGAAAAAGGTGAATTTGTTTGCATTATCGGCCATTCGGGATGCGGCAAATCGACCATTCTGAATGTCCTGGCCGGCCTGGATCAGGCAACACATGGCGCCGTTATCATGGACGGTAAGGAAATTTCCGGGCCAAGCCTGGATCGTGGTGTCGTGTTCCAGAATTACAGTCTGCTGCCCTGGTTATCCACCCTGCAAAACGTCTGTTTTGGGGTGAAAGCACGATGGCCTAACTGGACTAAAGAACAGGTAAAGGAACACAGCACAAAATTCCTGGAAATGGTTGGTCTTGGGCACTCGCTGGATAAGAAACCTTCACAGCTATCCGGTGGTATGCGCCAGCGTGTGAGCATTGCCAGGGCCTTCGCCACGCAGCCCAAACTATTGCTGCTTGATGAGCCTTTTGGCGCATTGGATGCCCTGACGCGAGGCAATATTCAAGATGAGTTAATCAAAATCTGGAGTGAAACCCATCAGACTGTATTCATGATCACCCATGATGTCGATGAAGCGATTTTATTGTCTGACCGGATTCTGCTGATGACCAATGGGC
>JBFHPN010000568.1:0-2230 GCA_041592735.1 Oleiphilaceae bacterium
CCCTTCAAGGAGGCAGCCTTCGTTATCAACCAGTGCAGGCTGAATACCAAAAAAAGGACGCGTAGCAGAACCTGGCTTAAGGTCGGTTGCACCCGGCAAGGGAGAGATCAGGACACCACCGGTTTCAGTTTGCCACCAGGTGTCAACCACCGGACAACGTTCATCGCCCACGACCCGGTAATACCATTCCCATGCTTCGGGATTAATAGGCTCCCCGACGCTACCCAGTAAACGCAGGCTGGTGCGCTTACTTTGCTTCACATAGTGATCGCCTTCAGCCATCATGGCCCGTATTGCAGTGGGTGCTGTATACAACACATTCACCTGATGCTTATCGACGACCTGACCAATACGCGCATAATCCGGATAGTTGGGAACCCCTTCAAAGAGCAAACTGATCGCACCATTTGCCAGCGGACCATAGAGGATATAACTATGCCCGGTAATCCATCCAAAGTCGGCCGTACACCAATAGACATCCCCGTCCTGATAATCAAAAATAACCTCATGCGTCAGCGAGGCGTAGACCAGATAGCCTCCTGTCGTATGCAGCACACCTTTTGGCGTGCCTGTTGAACCAGAGGTATACAACATGAATAGCGGATCTTCCGCAGACATGGGTTCAGGCTCGCAAACGGGTTCAGCCGATGCCATTAATTCACTGAAGGATAAATCACGCCCTGGCTGCCAATGGATTGCCGCCCCGGTCTTTTCCAATACAAACACTTTTTCCATGGTGCTGACGAGAGGGTTTTTCAGGGCAAGATCGACATTATTTTTGAGTGGAATTTTTTTACCACCGCGCAAGCCTTCATCAGCGGTGACTAACCATTTTGATTTGCCATCCGCAATTCTGGCGGCCAGTGCATCGGGAGAAAAGCCTCCAAACACCACAGAATGAATTGCCCCAATGCGAGCACAGGCAAGCATGGCAACGGCTGTTTCAGGAACCATTGGCATGTATATCGTGACTACATCACCTTTTTTTACTCCCTGAGACTTAAGCACGTTGGCAAAGCGACAGGTATCCTCATAAAGCTCACGATAGGTAATATGCCTGGAAACATCCGGATCATCGCCTTCATAAATAATCGCCGTTTGCTCTGCGCGTGTCTCCAGGTGACGATCCAGGCAATTTACTGAAGCATTCAACACGCCATCGGCATACCACTTTATATGCAGATCAGCGGGATCATAAGACACATCTTTAATTTGAGTGTAAGGCCGCATCCAGTCGATTCGTTTGCCCTGCTCCGCCCAGAAGGATTCGGGGTCTTGAATCGATTGCTGATACAGTGTCTGGTAGACGGAAAGTGGAAAACGAGTGCGCTGTTTGGCGGCATCTTTGACAGCATGAACGTGAACGGTACTCATAGAAATCGATCCTTCTTTGATATTATTATTGGCAGACTAACCGGAACCAGAATCCATTAACGAGGCATACTTGATCGACTCCAGCAAACTCTCCAGGGGTAAATCCTCTGCAGAAGAACGAATCGCCTCAACCAGGGCGTGCTGGTCGCCAAAGCCTTTTTCATCATAACGCGCTCTGGCTTGGCTATTCTGGCTGGATGGCAGTTTATCAAGCCCTAAACGCGCATAATCGTTCAGGAGCAGGTGCTTCTGCTCTTCCGTTAGTGTTTCAGGATCAAGAGCATGCAATAAGCCATGAAGAAGGTCAACAGCTGCATGACCCAAACGATCACCGAAGCCATAAAGTGCAGACGACAATAAGGTAACAACCTGTTCAGGTGTTGTATTAGGATCTTGCGTAAACTGATTCATTCTTACGCGCAGATCAAGCCACGCATCTTCTGAGCGTGAGTTTAAGGGCTCGTCATGCGAATCCGACAAATATGCCTCGCCCACACGATATTCTGCTTTGATCACTGCGTGAGAGGATGACGGTTCTTCAACCCTGATGGCATCTTCATGCAAACGCAAGTCATCCGTATTCAACAGATTCCGCTGATCCCTAAGTTTAAAGGGGCCAGGAAGTGTACTCGTCTGCATTGCGGGAGGCTTACTTTGCTGAACCTTGGCCAGCAACTGTTTTTGAACCTGAGTTAAGGGCTCGTGTTCCATATCCGCTGGCACACCCGCCTGAGAATTGGGCGTTGACTGCATGTGAACAGACGCCTTATTCAACAGTTCTTGCTCTGCTGAAGTCTTAACGGAACGGTTCATTTTTCTGGGGCGCTCTACGACCCGCTGCCAATAAGCACTAAAA
>JBFHPN010000569.1:0-2227 GCA_041592735.1 Oleiphilaceae bacterium
CGCCAATTATGTTTCGGTGACCGATGACGAAGCACTGGCGGCTTTTCGTCGGTTAACGCTGGTAGAAGGTATTATGCCAGCACTGGAGTCCAGTCATGCTATTGCTTATGGAATAAAGAAAGCTGCAACGATGTCTTCAGATAAAATTATGATTATTAACTTATCGGGTCGTGGCGACAAAGATATCCACACGATTGCTACGTTAGATGGAATAGAGGTTTAAAATGAGTCGCATCAAGCACGTTTTAACGAATCTGGAATCATTAGGTAAAAAAGCGCTCATACCCTACATAACAGGGGGAGATCCAGAGCCAGGTTTAACCGTCGACATTATGCACACGCTAGTGGAAGCAGGCGCTGATATTATTGAGTTGGGCGTGCCATTTTCAGACCCCATGGCTGACGGGCCAGTGATTCAGCTGGCATGTGAGCGAGCACTGAAACACAATGTCTCGCTCACTGATATTTTTTTAATGGTTAAAACATTTCGAGAAACCAATCAAACTACGCCGGTTGTCCTTATGGGTTATTTGAATCCACTGGAAAAAAGAGGCTACGAGAATTTCGCAAAACAAGCTGCCCAAGCAGGTGTCGATGGTGTTTTGATTGTGGACCTTCCGCCTGAGGAGGCAGAAAGTTTAACGCCTTATCTGAAAGAAAATGAGCTGGATTCTATTTTTCTCATAGCACCCACGACCTCGGAGGCGCGAATTCAGCATATATGCCAGCATAGTACCGGCTATGTCTACTATGTATCGGTTAAGGGTGTGACTGGTTCGGCCGCCTTAAGTGCCACAGATGTCGCGCAAAAAGTTGCCATGATTCAAAAGCACAATAAAATCCCTGTAGGTGTAGGTTTTGGTATTCGTGATGCGCAGTCAGCAGCAGATATTTCAAAATGTGCCAACGGTGTGATTGTAGGTAGCGTTATTGTAAATTTAATCGCTGAACATCAGAATGAGCCTGAAAAATTAAAGCAAGAAGTTAAAAACCTGCTGTCATCCATGCGCCAGGCTATGGATAATGCGAAATAAACGACACTTATATTGATTGTGTGCGGGATAAGCCGATAGTCAGCAGGAAGCCTTGCAGATTGCATCTAATGAGATCGCTTCCATACATTTAAACAGGAAGATACATGAGTAGCTGGTTAGATAAAATTAAACCAAAATCCATTCGCTCGGATGCCCAGCCAAAAGGCAGCATCCCGGAGGGTATATGGAAAAAGTGCCCTAAGTGTCAATCTGCTCTATATGGGCCCGAATTAATTAAAAATCTCGAAGTTTGTCCGAAATGTCAGCATCATCTTCGGATCAGTGCGCGCCGACGAATAGATATATTCCTGGACGCGGAAAACCGGGTAGAAATCAATGCGGGGCTAGAGCCCAGTGATCGTCTAAAATTCAAAGATACCCGTAAATATAAAGACCGTTTGCTGGAAAATCAAAAGCTAACAGGTGAAAAGGATGCTTTGGTGACCTTCAAAGGTACCGTCAAAGGTGTGCCGGTTGTGGTGGCCGCTTTTGAATTCTCCTTTTTAGGTGGCTCCATGGGGGCTGTGGTCGGTGAGAAGTTTGTGCGCGCTGTGAAGTTTTGCCTTGATGAGCGCAAACCGCTTATCTGCTTCAGTGCCAGTGGGGGCGCACGAATGCAAGAAGCATTGATTTCACTGATGCAAATGGCGAAAACGGCAGCGGCACTTGAACGCTTAAAATCCGAGCGCTTGCCTTATATATCGGTGCTAACCGATCCTGTTTTTGGTGGCGTTTCTGCCAGCCTGGCAATGCTGGGTGATTTAAATGTCGCTGAACCCAACGCCTTAATTGGCTTTGCTGGGCCAAGAGTAATTGAACAAACGGTTAGAGAAAAATTACCTGAGGGTTTCCAGCGCAGTGAGTTCCTTTTGGAGCATGGTGCGATAGATATGATTATCGAGCGCCAGGATATGCGCGACAGGCTCGCCTCAATTCTCACTAAGCTGATGTATTCCGAACAGCAGGCTCGTCAGGAAGAATTGGCGCAAAAAGCGATTATCACGCCTGAATTAAATAAGTTGCAAGATGCGCAATCAAAGCAAAGCAAGCCCGATGCTTCCTCTCAATCAATCAAGAAATCGCCCAAGCCAGACCTCAATGAGTCATAAAACACTGTCTGATTGGCTGGATTTTATTTCCAGTACGCACCCGTCAGAAATTGATATGGGTTTGGCGCGAATCAAGAAAGTATA
>JBFHPN010000570.1:0-2222 GCA_041592735.1 Oleiphilaceae bacterium
AAGCGTTGCTGTTATTTCTGATTATATTTATCTGGACGCCCCCCCATTTCTGGGCACTGGCCATCAGAAGACGTGATGAGTATGCCAAGGTCGATATTCCAATGTTACCCGTGACCCACGGCATTCCCTTTACAAAAGTACAGGTCTTACTTTATACCTTCATGTTATTAGCGGTAACACTGATCCCCTTTGCCATTCAGATGACAGGTCTGATTTATCTGGCAGGCGCTGTCGCGCTGGGTGTGGGCTTTATTTACCACGCCTTTAAGTTGTATCGCTCAGAGGGTGACCAACACGCCATGAAAACCTTTGGCTACTCCATTTTTTACCTGACTGCATTGTTTGCCTTCCTGCTGGTCGATCATTACATCCGAATGATAATACGCGGAATGTAAACGCCAAGTGTGGGCTGCACTGTTATAAGTGCAGCCCATTTATTATAATGCCCGCCTTTTTCACAGCTCTTTCAGACAAAAGGCAATGTACATGCTAGATTTTCCATTCGAACACTATGACGCACTTTTGGCTGAAAAAGCACAGCGTATTGAACAGCAATTTGCTCGCTTCGATATACCCGAACTCAAGATCTACCCAAGCCCTGTAAAGCATTTCAGACAACGTGCCGAATTTAAACTATGGCATACTCAGGAAAGATGTTTCCATGCAATGTTTGAACGGGGTTCGAACAATGCGCCAATTGAAGTCGAATCATTCCCCATTGCCTCCGAGGCAATTACCCAGTTAATGCCTCGCCTGCTGAAAGAAATCAACCAAAACCCGATACTTAAACAACGTTTATTTCAGGTGGAATACTTAAGTACACTGTCTGGAGAAATGCTGGTTACCCTGATCTATCATAGGAAACTGGACGAAGAATGGATTGCTGCAGCGCGCAGCCTGAAAGATAAGTTAGCCATTCATCTCATCGGCAGAGCCAAAAAAATGCGCATCTTATTAGATCAGGATCACGTCATCGAGCGCCTGCAGGTCGATGGAAAAGACTTCTTTTACAAACAAGTTGAAGGCGGTTTCACTCAACCTAACGCCTTCGTCAATCAAAATATGCTGAGCTGGGCGCGAAGCTGTGCAAAAGCAGACCAGTCTGACCTCTTGGAACTTTATTGTGGAAACGGTAATTTTTCGATCGCTCTGGCAGATAAATTCAGACGGGTATTTGCCACGGAAATCAGCAAGACCTCCGTGCACGCCGCCCAGACAAACAAGATTATGAATAAACTGGATAATGTTGAATTTGCGCGAGTCAGTGCTGAAGAGTTCACCGCCCACATGAACGGTGAACATCCGCGCCGGCGCTTGAAAGATTGCCAATTGGAGACCGCCAATTTTCAAACTGTTCTTGTTGACCCGCCACGTGCAGGCCTGGATCAGAAAAGTTGCAGCATGATACAGAATTACACCAATATTATTTATATTTCCTGTAATCCCGATACGCTTGAACAAAATCTTGAGCGGTTAAAGCAGACTCATCAAATTAAGCGTTTTGCCCTGTTTGATCAATTCCCTTATACCCATCATATTGAATGCGGTGTTTATCTTGAGAAGCGCTAGCGCTGATTATCGATGGCCGTTTTAGGCTTTTCTGGCCACTGAGATAAGACACAACCAAGCAGCATTAAGCCGCCACCTAAGACTGCGTAAAAGCCCATCACCTCTTCAAATAAGGTATAACCGATCAGGGCGCCAAATACCGACTCTAGAGACAAAATAATAGCCGCCACAAAGGGCCTTGCCTTTTTTAAAGCAACGACTTGTAAAGTGTAAGCAATACCGACGACAAGCACTCCGCTTATTAATGCCCAAAGAAAGCCTTCATTAGTGCTCGGCATTAATTGGGATTCCATGAAGACACTGGCTATTACACAAAAGAGTGTACAAAAAACAAACTGATAAAACGCCAGTACAAACTGGTCATAACGCGCAACATAATAGGTAATCAGCAACAAATGAAATGCCCAGAAGAAAGCGCCCAGCAAGGCCAGGGCATCGCCCTTCAAACCCTCCTGCTGCCAGCTGAACTCGCCACTAAAACCGGATAGAAGAGCCAGTCCAATAAGCGCAAGCAAACCACCCAACCAGGTGATCAATGGATATCTTTGTGCCAGAAATAAACCAATTACTGGTACGAAAACGACATAAAACCCGGTAATGAAAGCAACATTCGCCACCTTAGTCATGCCTAAACTGATTTGTTGCAACCCTGC
>JBFHPN010000571.1:0-2222 GCA_041592735.1 Oleiphilaceae bacterium
ACGACACCTCAGCTTTTGATGGTGAAAAAATGGAAAAGCTGAATAGAAAAGGCATGGTAAACAACAAGTTCAATGCCTTTATTATGCAAAAGCTACAAGCTGCCGGTGTTGAAACCCATTTTGAAGCGCTGCTTTCAGAAAATGAATGCTTGGTGAAAAACCTTAAAATGTTACCGGTTGAGTGTGTCGTGCGAAATTATGCTGCGGGCAGCTTGGTACGTCGCTTAGGTGTTCAAGAAGGGCAGCCGCTTTCACCTCCCACCTTTGAATTATTTCTTAAAAACGATGCTTTGCATGACCCGATGATTAATGCTTCTCATTGTTTGGCATTTGGCTGGGCAAGCCAAGAGCAGCTTAAAGAAATGGAACAGCTGACTTACAAAGTGAATGGCATTTTGTCTAAATTATTTGATGAGGCCGGCATGATGCTGGTGGATTACAAGTTGGAATTCGGTGTTTATGAAGGCAGAATTTTATTGGGCGACGAATTCAGCCCGGACGGTTGCCGAATCTGGGATAAAGAAACCAAAAAGAAAATGGATAAGGATCGCTTCAGACAGGGCTTGGGCAGCGTGATCGAAACCTATGAAGAAGTTGGTCAGCGTTTAGGTATTCAGTTTGATTAATACCTTTGAGGTTTAAATTAACCGCTCAGGCTTGGAATTTCAGTCTATAGTTAATACTGAACAATAAACTGAGCGTGTAAAGGTATAAAGTCATGAGAAAAATGAGTAACTTGTTGGCCCCCATTCTGGTAGCGGCCAGTGTTTCAGTACAAGCAGATGTTGTTGGTGGTACGGTTGAAGCATCTTATTGGCATGCCGGTCTGAGCGGTGATGCGACAATAGGTTCAGATACTGTAGATGCGGAAGATGATTTAGATTTCGGCAAAGACAGTTTTTTTGAAATAGCCGCCTCTATTGAGCATCCTGTGCCGGTTATTCCGAATGTGCGCTTGAAATATACCGCCCTGGATCAAACTGAATCAGGCAATCTATCCAGTTCGTTTGATGGAGTTAGTGGGTCAATTGACACCAATTTTGATCTAACTCACTATGGTGCGGTATTTTATTACGAAATACTTGATAACTGGGTATCGATAGATTTAGGTCTGGATATTCGTAAATTTGATGGGCAATTAAAAATTTCCGACGGCACCAATAAAAGTATCACCGAGATAGATGAAACACTACCTCTGGGCTATCTTGCCGCAGAGTTCGCGATGCCTTTCACTGATATGGCGCTTGGTGCAGAAATTAGTGCTATTTCCTATTCTGGGAATTCTATTCACGACGCAAAAATACGTTTGCGACAAGGTATTAGTCTTGCCTTTATCGAATTGGGTTATAGACAATTAGGCATTAAGCTGGATGATGTGAGTGATTTGGATGTAGATATGGATTTCAGTGGTGTATATTTCGCCACAGGTATCGATTTCTAATAGCGTACAAATCCAGACATTAAAATGAGTTGTAAAATAGTTTGCGGGTGAAATCCCGCATTTTTATTTATTAGTTAACAGGAATGGAGTTTCACGTGCGAATTTTAGTCACAGGAACAGCAGGCTTTATCGGATCAACACTTGCTATTCGTTTGCTCGAACGGGGCGATGAAGTTATCGGAGTTGATAACGTTAATGATTATTATGACCCTTCTTTGAAGGAAGCACGTTTAGAGCGACTCAAAGTCTACAAAGGATTCACCGAAGTCAGAATATCTCTTGAAGATCGCGCTGCGATTGAAAAGGTTTTTCAGGATTACAAGCCCCAGCGTGTTGTTAACTTAGCAGCTCAGGCCGGCGTTAGATACTCTCTCGAAAACCCGCTAGCCTATATTGATGCCAATATCATCGGTTTTACCAATATTCTTGAAGGTTGCCGGCATCATAAGGTCGAACATCTGGTCTATGCGTCCAGTAGCTCGGTCTATGGCGCTAACGAAAGCATGCCATTCTCGGTGCATGATAATGTCGATCATCCCGTTAGTTTGTATGCGGCCTCTAAAAAAGCCAATGAATTAATGGCTCATACCTACAGCCATCTGTTCAATCTGCCAACTACAGGCTTGCGCTTCTTCACCGTCTATGGCCCTTGGGGGCGCCCTGATATGGCCCTGTTCATGTTTACCAAGAACATTATCGAAGGCAAGCCAATCGATGTGTTCAACTATGGCAAGCATCAGCGCGATTTCACCTATATTGACGATATTGTTGAAGGTGTTAT
>JBFHPN010000572.1:0-2216 GCA_041592735.1 Oleiphilaceae bacterium
CTTTAAGCCCTGTTGCACTCAAACCACTTAACAGATAGACAATTATTGATGAAGTTCAAGGATTATTCGTATAAAATGGCGCGTTTTTTGACCGACGGGCTTTTTGTTATTTGATGAAAGCGTCCATAAAATGGTTGATATTGAATTTAAGTCGATAGATTAATTTACTTCTGGATAATGAGGCGATGTATGTTTACTCGTGAAATGACTATAGCTGGTTTTGATGATGATATAGCCCAGGCCATTCAGGCTGAAGCCAAACGGCAGGAAGAGCATATAGAGCTCATCGCCTCTGAAAACTACACCAGCCCCAGAGTAATGGAAGCGCAGGGTTCGGTATTAACTAACAAATATGCGGAAGGTTACCCTGGAAAGCGTTATTACGGTGGATGTGAACACGTTGATGTCATCGAACAATTAGCTATCGATCGGGCTAAAGCGCTTTTTGGTGCTGATTATGCAAACGTGCAGCCGCATTCGGGCTCTCAAGCGAATGCCGCGGTATATATGGCATTGTGCAAACCAGGCGATACCATACTGGGCATGAGTCTGGCGCATGGTGGGCATTTGACGCATGGCGCGACAGTGAGTTTTTCGGGTCGTATCTACAATGCTGTGCAATACGGTTTGAACGAGCAAACTGGCGAGATAGATTATGAGCAGGTTGAGGCATTGGCTCGCGAACATAAACCGCGCATGATCGTTGCCGGTTTCTCAGCCTATTCACGTGTTGTGGATTGGCAGCGTTTTAGAAATATTGCGGATGAAGTAGGCGCTTATTTGTTTGTAGATATGGCTCATGTTGCTGGCCTGGTTGCGGGCGGTGTCTACCCGAACCCCGTGAAAATCGCAGATGTGACGACCACTACAACCCACAAGACGCTTGGCGGCCCCCGTGGAGGTCTGATTCTGGCAAAAGCGAATGAAGAGCTGGAAAAGAAACTGAATTTTGCCGTGTTTCCTGAGAGCCAGGGTGGCCCGCTAATGCACGTGATCGCAGCGAAAGCGGTTTGTTTTAAAGAAGCCATGTCACCTGAGTTTGCCAGTTATCAGAAACAGGTTGTGGCAAATGCCCAGGCTATGGTGAGTGTTTTTCAGGAACGCGGTTATAACGTTGTATCTAATGGTACGGATGACCATTTGTTTTTATTGGATTTGATCAGCAAGAATATTACCGGCAAAGAAGCTGACGCGGCTTTAGGTGAGGCAAATATCACCGTTAACAAAAATGCTGTTCCCAATGATCCGCGTTCACCGTTTGTCACCAGCGGTTTGAGAATAGGCACACCTGCCGTTACCCGTCGTGGCTTTAAAGTGGCAGAGTGTCAGGAATTAGCCGGCTGGATGTGTGATGTACTCGATGCCTTAGTAGAAAATAACGAAAATAAAGCGGTAATTAATCGAGTTCGTGAGCAGGTGCTGGAATTGTGTGCTCGTTTCCCTGTCTACGCCTAAGTCGTTCTCTTCGAATGTAAGAGCGCTGATGCGTGCTTATAGGCTAAAAGCAGGAGTAAAATTCTGCTTTTAGAGTCCAGTTGCCGGTTACCGGCAACTTATATTTTTCTGAAGGGTCATTCCATGTATTGTCCATTTTGTAGCGCAACGGATACGAAGGTAATCGACTCCCGTTTAGTTGCTGATGGCGGTCAGGTTCGTCGCCGTCGGGAATGCCTTTCTTGCAAGGAGCGCTTTACAACCTTTGAATCTGCAGAGTTGGTGATGCCGCGCGTCGTCAAACAAGATGGCACCCGCCAGCCTTTCGATGAGGAAAAGTTGATGCGTGGCTTCAGTCGGGCTTTAGAAAAGCGACCCGTGAGTATTGAGGCGATTGAAACAGCGATTAACAACGTCAAAGCCAGGCTGAGAGCAACCGGTGAGCGTGAACTTGAAGCGATTAAAATCGGAGAGGAAGTGATGCGAGAGCTACGCAGGCTCGATCAAGTGGCTTATGTCAGGTTTGCATCGGTCTACCGCAGTTTTCAGGATGTGAATGAATTCAAGGAAGAAGTGGAGCGACTATCCCGGTCAGAAATAAATCAACAGGACTAATCTGACGTGAGCGTTTTTCAAAACCAAGATGCAGAAGATCGTTTCTATATGGCCAAAGCAATCCGTTTGGCAGAGAAAGGTCGCTTCACCGCACACCCTAATCCAAGAGTTGGGTGTGTGCTAGTGAATAACGGTAAAATTATCGGCAGTGGCTGGCATAAACGAGC
>JBFHPN010000573.1:0-2213 GCA_041592735.1 Oleiphilaceae bacterium
ATGCTTTGTTCAATACCCGCTGCGTCAAGCTGGCTTTGAGCCAGTAAATCCTGGGGTTTGCCGTGTGGTAAAAAGCGGTCTGGTAAGCCCAGTTGGAGCACGGGAGTGTTGATGCCTTTGGTCGACAAGTGTTCTGCAACCCCGCTGCCTGCCCCGCCGGCAATAACATTTTCCTCAAGTGTAACGAGTAATTCATGTGACTTGGCAAGCTGTTCAACGAGCTCGCCATCGAGCGGCTTGATAAAGCGCATATCGACCAGGCTGGCACCGATCTTTTCGGCAACTATTCTAGCGGGCGACAGCAGGCTGCCAAAGGATAGAATCGCCACCCCGGAACCTTCCACTAATGGCTTTGCTTTGCCTATTTCGAGCCTGGTCATGTTTGCTTCGATTTGGGCGCCCGGACCCGTGCCTCTCGGGTAGCGTACACAGGCAGGCCCCTCAAATAAAAAGCCGGTGTATAACATTTGCCTGAGTTCATTTTCATCTGAAGGCGCCATTACCAGCATGTTGGGTATGCAGCGCAAGAAGGATAAATCAAAACTGCCAGCGTGCGTCGCACCATCTTCTCCCACTAAGCCGGCACGATCAATGGCAAAAAGAACATCCAGGTTTTGAATGGCGACATCGTGAATTAACTGGTCGTAGGCGCGTTGCAAAAAGGTTGAATAAATAGCAACAACCGGCTTGGCGCCTTCACAGGCCATGCCGGCGGCCAGGGTGACAGCATGTTGTTCAGCAATGGCGACATCGTAATAACGATCCGGATACTTCTGGGAGAACTTAACCAGATCCGAGCCTTCACACATGGCCGGTGTTATGCCTACAAGACGAGCATCCTGTTTTGCCATATCGCATAGCCATTGGCCAAAAACGTTTGCATATTTAGGTTTTTGTATCGCATTGACTGCACTGATTTTGGGTTTGGGCTCAATTTTATTGATTGCATGATAGCCAATAGGGTCTAATTCCGCGGGGGCAAATCCCTTTCCTTTCTTGGTAACGACATGCAGGAACTGTGGCCCCTTGAGCTCTTTCATGTTTTCAAGCGTGCGCAATAGCGTGGGCAGATCATGCCCGTCTATCGGGCCGATATAATTAAAGCCAAGTTCTTCAAACAAGGTGCCTGGCGCCATCAAGCCTTTAAAATGCTCTTCCGTTTTTCGGGCAAATTCCATTAAGCCGGGGGTATTACTGAGAACTTTTTTACCGCTGTCCCGAACATTGTTGTAAGTTTTACCGGAAAGTATGCGGGCCAGGTGATTCTTTAAGCCGCCGACATTGTTCGAAATGGACATATCGTTATCATTTAAAATGACCAGCATGTCGGGTGCAATATCACCGGCGTGGCTGAGTGCTTCAAACGCCATGCCGGCTGTTAGAGCGCCATCCCCGATGACGGCTATCGCTTTGCGATCGATGCCTTGCATTTTAGATCCGAGTGCCATTCCCAGGGCGGCGCTGATGGAGGTGCTTGAATGCCCGACACCAAAGGTGTCGTACTGGCTTTCATCTCTGCTTGGGAACGCGGCGGGGCCATCTTGCTGACGGATTTTCAGCATGGCTTCTCTTCTGCCCGTGAGGATTTTGTGCGGGTAAGCCTGATGACCAACGTCCCAGACGATTCTGTCTTCCGGCGTGTTGAATACATAGTGCAGGGCCACGGTTAATTCAATAACGCCTAAACCTGCGCCAAAATGCCCCCCGGACTGCCCCACGCTGTATAACAGATAGGCTCTGAGTTCATGGCTCAGCTGGCTGAGTTGTTCTTTGCGGAGCATTCTTAGTTGAAAAGGATCGTTGACCTTATCCAAGAGCGGAGTGTGAGGCCGTTGGGTCGGAATTTCTTGGAATATAGGTAATGTGGTATGCATCTGCTTAAAAACTGAACCCAAAAAAAGAATAGATTATAACAGAAAGATTCTTAAATAAGACTGCTGTTTTGTGTAGGTGACAACTTATAGTGGTTAATGGATTCTATCAATAATAAATTGGCTGATAGCTTGTAATTCAGCGGTATCAAATGCGCTTAATGCTTTTAAATTTGTTAATGCCTCTTCATGAAGCGTGAAAAGTTTTTGTTTGGCGCCGTCCAGGCCCAGTAATGCAGGGTAGGTTGGCTTGTTGAGTGCCTGATCTGCGCCTTGGGTTTTACCTAGCGTTGCGGTGTCACTGATGACATCCAGAATATCATCCTGAACCTGGAAGGCCAG
>JBFHPN010000574.1:0-2188 GCA_041592735.1 Oleiphilaceae bacterium
CAAAACCTCAGCCCGCATTGGTTGTGTTCAATGGCAAATGCGCCGCGTCAATTCGGTCGACGATGTGATTCAGCAGTTGGAATATTTTGTCGATGCCTTGTCTGACTATCAATGTGATGTGGCGCTATTTCCAGAGTTCTTCAATGCGCCCTTAATGGGGCTGGAGAATCATATGACCGACCTCGATGCCATCAAGGCACTGGCCGGGTATACGCAAGAGATTCTTGATGCCGCATCAAAATTGGCTGTTACCTACAATATTAATATTATCGCGGGTTCCATGCCGGTTCTAGAAAATGGCGATCTGTATAATGTGGCCTATTTGTGCCGCCGCGATGGCACCATGGATGCACAGTATAAGATTCATCCGACACCGATGGAAAAGCGGGAATGGATCATGCAGGGGGGCGATACCCTGAAAGTCTTTGAAACCGATTTCGGTAAAATTGGCATTCTGATATGTTACGACTCCGAGTTTCCGGAACTGGCACGCCACCTTGCGGATCAGGATATGCAAATTCTGTTTATACCTTTCTGGACCGATACCAAAACCGGTTATCAGCGGGTCAGGCATTGTGCCCAGGCACGAGCAATAGAAAACGAATGCTATGTGGCGATTACAGGAAGTGTCGGCAACTTGCCAAAAGTTGATAATGCAGTGATTCAGTATTCACAGGCGGTGGTGTTTTCACCTTCCGATTTTTCTTTTCCACATGATGCCATTATGGCGGAAAGTACGCCGAATACCGAAATGACGCTGATTGTTGATCTGGATTTAGAAAAGCTCAAAAAGCTCAAAAATGAAGGGTCTGTGCGCAACTTTCTCGATAGACGAAGAGATCTGTATAAAATAGTGTGGACAGGTAACTAAGCGACCTTTAAAGGCAAAAAACAGGGGCTCACGGGCCCCTGTTTTTATTTTAAAGCCTGGCAGAAATATTATTCGTATTTACACAGATAGGCGGTATCGACAGGTACCTGCAGATCAAACGATTGATTGGCTTATACGATAAAGGTGGCACCTTCTTTGAACGACTCGAAGGACTCGCTGCCCGGCAGTTTAACGATCAGCTCACCGCTGACGACCGTCATGTATTCTTTTTGGGAGGTCCCGAAGGTATAGTTGCCCGCCTTCATCACGCCGACAGTCGCCGGTAAGGTCGTGCTCTGAAAACTAATGGATTTAACCTTGCCATCAAAATATTCGTTGACATTTAACATGCTGCATCCTTTTTAGATATGAATGTTTATAAAAAATAAAGGCCGGCATTATACGCCTAAAAGTTAAACAGGTATTCAGTTTTGACTGCAACAGCGCGGATTTTTTTGCTAGACGTCCATGCCGTCAAATTGCTATAAAGGGCGACGGTATTGATGTCGTTTAAATGGATTCTGAACAAGAAAAAGAGGGTAGCATGAAAAAAGCAGTTATGGTTGTTGTTCTGGTATTGGTGTTGGTGCATGTTGCCAGAATTGTTCAGGATGCCGGCGTGTTTCGAAGCGTTGAGCCTGCCGTGGGAACCGAAAACTGCGAAATGCTGGTTGGCCCGGTTGGGGCAGAGGACATTACCATAGACCCGGTTACCGGCATCGCCTATATCTCGGCGGATGATCGCCGGGATGTGTTTAACAACCCGTCCATGGGCGCTTATCCCAATGGGGCTATCTGGCGCCTGGATATGAAACAGGAAAACAGCCAGCCGGAACGTATCGAGCTTGATTTATTTGGTGAGTTTCACCCTCATGGAATAGCGTTGCGTTTCAGCGAGCCAGACAGCAACGATAAAGGCCGGGCGATTGAGCTGTATGTGGTGAATCATATTTCTGCTGTGGATCATGAGATCGTGGTATTCACTATACTTGAAACAGGTGAACTGAAACTCAGAAGACGCATTACCTACCCTGAACTACTTTCCCCCAATGATCTTGTTGTCGTTGATAAAGATCAGTTTTATGTCAGTAACGATCACAGCGCCTCGATGATGACTAAAATTGCCATGCTGGAAGATTATCTGGGTCTGCCTCTGGCATCCGTCAGCTATTTTGATGGCGTGCAAGGCCATATCGTGATTGATGGTTTGCGTTTTACGAATGGGCTGGCCTTATCCAAAGATAAAAAACAGCTTTATGTCGCAGAAACCACCGCGGGCCGCATTGCTCGTTATATTAACCTTGGCTCGCCTTTGGA
>JBFHPN010000575.1:0-2185 GCA_041592735.1 Oleiphilaceae bacterium
ATATTGCGCACGTTAGCCTTGAACGCAATATCAGCAAAATCGCCTAGAACGGGAACCAAACCTATCAACCAGTCCAGTAAAATATTTGCCAGCATCCTTAACTTTAAACGGGCCGGCATCTTCAATTTAAATGCTTCGACTAATAGATAAAGGGATAGAAGCAAGCCGATCGTTTCACCTATCACCGGTATAAAACCAATCAGCGCATCAATACCGATACGCCACTTAGTGAAGGGTATCCGAAACTGGCTGTCGTTAAGCCTGGCAAACCGATCCAACCTGTTCAGGATGGCATTTAGCTGTGCATCTGTGAGTGTTTCCGATGTGTGAAGCGGTTCCTTACCCATCTCTCTTTATCCCGTTTATCAACATCCAGTCTGAGCCTGCTGATTCTAACTCACTTGCACCGATAGCATCCACTGGACCATCCATGTCATCTGAAGAGTGCGATGGCTGCACTCTTCAGTAAAGGCTCAGTTAGACTTTGAAATGAGATATCAAATGCTTCAATTTATCCGCTCTTTCTTGCAAAGCTTCCGCTGCCGCCGCAACTTCGTTGACAGCCTGTGTATTTTTTTCTGTCATTTGGGCAATATTATCGACATTTCTGGCAACATCATTACTCGCCAAGGCCTGCTCTCGCAACATATCTGAAATTTCAGTAAACACTTCAAGAACTCGATGTGAACCAGACTGAATTTCTTCTATGGCCGTTCCTGCCTGCGAGGACAAATCGGCACCGAATTCTACCTGTTTTACACCCGCAGCCATGGTATCTACCGATTTACTGGTACCCGTTTGTATTTCATCAATTGTCGCGGTGATCTCCTGTGCAGAAGAGGATGTTCTGGCTGCCAGCCCACGAACTTCATCGGCAACCACCGCAAATCCTCTACCCTGCTCACCCGCACGCGCGGCTTCTATCGCAGCGTTCAATGCCAGCAAGTTAGTTTGGTCTGCTATTTCCTGTATAACCTGAATAATGGAAGAAATCTGATCAGACAGTTTGCCCAAATCACTTATTTCCTCGGACGCATGCCGTACCGTTTTGGAAATTTTATGCATTTCTTCGCTGGCCTGCCTTATCACATTGGCACCATGCACAGAACTCTCATTCGATTGTTTGGATAAGGCTTTCGCTTCTTCCGCATTTTCAGATAATCGATCAATACTCACCGTCAGCTCTTCAATCGTTGACGCCATAGAAGTCGCTGCTTGCGTTTGTTCTGCTGAGCCTCTGGCAACCTGTGCGCTCGATTGTGATAACTGTGCCGAAGCAATCGCCAGCTCCATAGATGTAGAGGTGATTTCTGAGACGGTTTGTCTGACTTGCTGTTGCATACGCTGCAGGGCATTTTGTAATTTGCCGACTTCATCGGCACGGGTAACACTGATAGGACGAGAATAATCACCCGCGGCAATGGATTCAATATGCTCAACAACTTCGTTTAGAGGCAATCCCAGCATATTTCTGGATAAGAGGATCATTGCAATAATCAATAAGCAGATTAAGCCCAGGGTCAGCACCACCAGTGTCGTGATCAACCAGGATTTGGGAGCATTTATCTGATCTTCCGGCACCGAGGCGATCAATATCCAATCCAATGCCGGTATATAATCATAAAAACCGATCCATTGACGAGTAGTACCCTGGAAGCTGAAAGAAAGTTTGCCTTTTTGAGTGCTGATTAAGGTATTGATTACTTCATCTGATAAGGATTTCTGCCCCATAAATTGTGGATTAAGTTCAAATATGCCTCGTTTATCACCGCTGCTCGCATTCATAATCGAGATAAAACCTTCAGACCCCAGCTTCATTGAGGCGAGGCTCTGCTTCAGGTTTTCAAGAGATTCACTAAAATTTATACCAATGTAGCGAATGCCTATCACATCCCCTGAACGATCTTTGATCGGTGTGTAATTGGTAATAAAGCGTTTACCGAACAGCGTCACTTTACCGGTACAGGCTTCACACTGAATTAATTTTGCATAAGCCGGTGAGGAACGATCGAGTAAGGTGCCTACCGCTCGGCTACCATCTTCTTTCTTTACCGACGTAACCACCCTAACGAAATCTGCACCTCGTTTTACAAAAAGCGTAGCATTACCACCAGTCAATTCTGCAAACCTGTCTACCTGTTGATAGTTACCCTGCACCTCCAGCCCATTACTCAATAAGGCT
Organism: Oleiphilaceae bacterium; assembly: GCA_041592735.1. Lineage (GTDB taxonomy): Bacteria > Pseudomonadota > Gammaproteobacteria > Pseudomonadales > Oleiphilaceae > PZPK01. Next base: position 2,183 of record JBFHPN010000575.1, read on the forward strand.
GGC
>JBFHPN010000576.1:0-2182 GCA_041592735.1 Oleiphilaceae bacterium
CGGCATCACCAAACAAGGCGCGACGCTTTTCCCACAACATTCCCTGCTGCTCCAGGGGATTCATATCATTCAGCGTAAGCATGACATCTTGCAACCAGCTATCATATTGATCCATCAGTGCAATTGAATCGAGAATAGCATCCAGCCATTGAGGAAATGCTGTTTTTATAATTAATTTAAAAACCGCAAAGCCCTCTTCAGGATAAACATTCAGCAAATCATCTCGAAGGCTTTTCAAACTTACTTGCACGGCCACCAGATGAATCGTCTCACTGAACTGATGCCGTAACCGCTCTGAAAGTTCCTTAACCAATTCATCTATTTCATTGGGGGCCTGTCGCTCTTCACGTTCGGGAAGCGATCGCCATTCGCCGTTTTCAGACTGATTTAACGCAGACTTCGGCGCAACACGTTTAGCTTCTATTTCAAACGTCTTGTTTTCATAAAACCAACTCATTCCCAGAACAAAAAGACTCAGCACGATAATAAAACCGATACTTACTTTTCTGATCATGACATTTCTGAGGTTTATTTTTTGAGACAACTTAGATGGAGGACGTGCCATTCACTCAGCCTTTAATTTTTTCAACAATGTATTCATCAAATCATTTCGGTTTAAAATCATTATTCTTTAGATCTTTTATCAAGCAGCAGCGATAATACGTTTTTTATGCAGCCCGTTCACCCAATCCTTAAGCCTGCTATTCCTATTGTGTAGCAAGCCGTGCAGTTTAACAGGAAAATTCATGCGCCTCGATAAATACCTTTGTGAATGCTCTGACCTGACCCGCAGCCTCGCGACTCGGGCACTAAAGAATAAACTGGTCAGTGTGAATGGGCAAATGATCAAAAGCGGTTCGATACAGATAACGCCTGGCAAGGATGTAGTCTGCCTGAACGAACAAGTGCTGACGCTGCATCAGGGCTTTCGCTATTATATGATGAACAAACCGCTTGGTGTTGTCTGTGCCAATCGCGACTCGGACCATCCCCTTGTATTTGACCTGCTCTATGATGAACCCAATATCCATAAACTGCACACGGTTGGGCGATTAGATCTGGATACCACCGGTTTACTCCTGATCACAGACGACGGCAAATGGTCACACTTTATTACCTCCCCCAAGCACCATCAAAGTAAAACCTATCGAGCATGGCTGGCTGAACCACTAAGAAGTGATGCTGAACAACTGCTTGCAACAGGCATTGAGTTGCGCAATGAAACTCGCAAAACACAACCCGCCATTCTCGAACGCATCACAGATACCGAAGTATTACTCACGCTCAATGAAGGTAAGTATCACCAGGTTAAACGAATGTTTGCTGCCCTGGGGAATCACGTAGAAGGCCTCCACAGAGAAAAAATCGGCACCCTCGAACTGGACCCTGAACTAGGTGAAGGCGAATATCGCGAACTCAGCGAGTCAGAAATAAACAGCCTCGCTAAACCCGGTAGTTAACCCTTTGAGTGAAGGCCACAACACATGCAGACACTCAGATGTTGGATACTTTCCGTTTAAGCTTGCCCTGATGCACCCCTTCTGCCGTGAATACAATCAGACCCGCCCAAATAAAGACAAACGTAATTAACTGTACGGCACTGAAGGGCTCGTCATAGATTTTAATCGCAATTAAAAAAGACATGGTGGGTGTCAGATACTGCACCATCCCCACAATATTCAACGGCAAGCGTTGCGTCGCTGCGGCAAACAACAATAAGGGGATAACCGTTACCCAGCCTGCAGCGACCAACAAGACATCCAAATATGCCGCTTGATGCAGAAATACCAGTGAATCATGTTCGTACAGCCAACCAAAATACAGCAAGGCGAAAGGCAACATAAAACAGGCTTCAACAAATAAACCTTCCAAGGGCTTAATTGAAAGTTGCTTCCTGATAAGACCATAAAGCCCGAAACTAAAGGCTAATAACAAGGCGACCCAAGGCAAAGAGCCCACCCAAACCAGCTGATTAAGTACGCCGGCCACTGCCAAAAACACGGCTACCATCTGCCAGCGGCGCAAGCGCTCTCCCAGAAAGAGTAAACCGAGCAGAACACTTACCAAAGGGTTGATAAAATAGCCCAAACTGGTTGAGAGTATCTTGCCTTCAGCCACCGCCCAAATAAAAATAAACCAATTAGAGGTCATTAAACAGGCTGATAAGGCAAGCGCCAGAAAC
>JBFHPN010000577.1:0-2177 GCA_041592735.1 Oleiphilaceae bacterium
ACCGTTTTGAATCCACGATAACCAACCAGGCCATAGCAGCGGAAAACTTTACCGAAGCCAGCTCGCGTATCCGGGATGCCGATTTTGCTGGCGAGACGGCTGAACTATCGCGTTCTCAGGTGCTTCAACAGGCCGGTTTATCGATCCTCGCTCAGGCAAACGGACAGCCCCAGCAGGTCTTGCAGTTACTGCAGGGTTAATGATTCTTCCTTCAAGGATGAAGGTTCTAGTGCTTTTCTTCCTTTTCAAGCCGGCAAACGCCGGCTTTTTTTATTACTGCGCCTTAAATAAGTTCCAGAACATCAATCGCTTTGTTATCAATATAAAAATCCGCAAAGGGCTTACCGGTATACAACTCGTGATAGTGAACACCCCAGGCCTTAAGCTGCTGCTCTGTTAATGAACGCCAGCAGCGCTTGCTGGATGCTCCTCTAGCGGTTGCAATGATAATTTTGTGCCCTTTCGCAAATAAAGCATTAATTTTATCGATCACCAAGGGCATGGGTTGCGCGTCCTCATAGGGGCAAGATTCTGTGCATAGCGTGCCATCCAGATCAAAACAGAAAACTTTTCTATCTGTGTGTGCATAGAAAATATCCTTTTGTATACGCACCATTTCCAATTTATCCTGAAGTACCAACTTACCCGGTAAGGCTGGGCAGTTTTTGTGTTCTCTGATAATGAATCTGGGGGTATCAGCACCCGCTTCGACGCCTAAGGTGAAACCGCCACCAAAGCGCGGATTGATTTCGCTGAACAGAATGTCGTCACCCGATTTGAAACATTGAATGGTCACATGCCCCTCGAGACCAAGTGCTGCGGCAAGTCGTGAGGCGTGCGCGATTAACTGCGCATCCAATTCAACTCTGCCATGAACAGACTCGCCATGCATTGTCGCGATACGTACGCGAGGCACAACAGATAAGACCTCCCCTTGCAAATCACAATACAGATCAATGGTGTATTCAGGGGCGTCGATAAATGATTGAATCAAAAAACGCTCGTCTATATCGGCTTGTATGCTTTGCCAGTGTGCCCAGGTTCTGACTAATAAGGTCTGCTGACTACCGGAACCTATTTTAGGTTTTATAAATATCGGTAAATCTGCTTGGCGCAACTGTGTAGCATCCAGTAATTTTGGATAATGGAAGCCTTGTGATTCACACCATTTGTAAAACAGGGATTTATCGAGGCAAGTCTCTATAACAGCAGCGTCAGATAACATTAATCTGCATTCATAGCTTGAAAACAATTTATCTTTGAGTGGCGCCAACACTCGCAAATCTTCATCGCGGGAAGGAATAATCAGATCAATTTGATGCGCAACAATTTGCGTGCACAACCAGCTTTCAAAGTGCGCTTCTGCCATCGCCGGGGCTAACAAAAAGGTATCTAACAGAAAGCGCACAGGAATAAGCGGATCTGTATCCATACCGTAAATTTTTCCACCGCCCTCATTAAATAAAGCTCGACGGAAGTATTTAATCAGGTTGGCTTTTTTACCGGTACTGGTGATTAAAATATTCATTGAATCAGCGCCACCATTTTATTGATTAACTGCTCTTTTTTTATACCGATCGTGCTTGTAGGCAATGAATGGTTAGCCGTGCCCGTCTTGTTCTGCTCAGGTACAGGTACTGAAGGCTTAAGAAATGCCTCAAAATTTGAGCTGAGCAGCCTTTTCAGGCTTGGCCCGAGTTCAGCCTGCCCATCGAGAATATTCGACGTATAGGTTTTTAACATCGTGGCGCAGCCTTGTTGGTTATCTGCCAGAACGAGCCCGATACACGGGTTTCCCAGCACCAGCATCTCTAAAAATGTTTGCCCCAAACCACAAATCACCAGATCACTGTTGCAGGTTTTTTCCAGAAAATCTTTGAAATAGCCGACTTCAAGTGAGCATCTCTCGGGGACGTTTACCGGCACGGGGCTGAGTACGGAAATGTTAACCTTGGCATGCACAAGCATATCAAGCAGTTCGGCCATTTGCTGAACAAGGCTACTTTGATCCGCGCCTCCCAGGCTCAGCAAAATGGATAATTCACCCTTATGCGTTGGGCGCTTTATCTGAGCTTGCTTAGTTTGTTTCAGAAGCCGGCTCACTTCCTCGCGAAACAGCAAATAGTCCAGCCCGCACAGTACCTCAGCATGTGGATAACGGCTGGCAAGATCCTGGG
>JBFHPN010000578.1:0-2168 GCA_041592735.1 Oleiphilaceae bacterium
AAAATATCCTCTTCTACACCAATTTTCAGTTGTTTATTTTCAGCTTTATCCTTTACCAGATGCTGGAATTCCAGTTTCAACTGTTGCTCTGTTGATACTTGAAGCCCCCTGACCTGGCTCACGGCATTCATCAATGCAGAAGCTAATGCTTCCTGATAATCCTGCCCATAACCACTTGCCTGCTTTTCAACCAATTCCGTTTTAGCGATACCTGCGGCAGGCATAAGCACACAGATCATTAAGCCTATTTGTAGGATTGTTTTCATCCTTAATTCCTCCGTAAAATAAAAAAACCAGAATGAGATTATGCTAAACCTCTCATTCTGGCCGGATACCTGCAGACAACGATGTCCGTTATTCAGTTAAAAGTGTTTAGAAAAACGTTTTCTCGCCACTCTTTCTTATTTCTTTCTCACCTGCCCATTCCATAATACCGGTTTCAAGGTTTACCAGCTTCATGGTGAATTTATAGTAAACATCCTGAGCATTACTATTGCGTTTGACAATACTGGACATATTACCGTAAAGCATGAATTCTGCACCGGTCTGTTTACCAAAGGCAACGGCTTTAGCTGGATCAACCATTCCGCTATCCATCTGGAATTGCATTTGCTCCTGAATGGCTTTTACTGCGGTCATATCAACAAATCTGAATTTTCCAGACTGCAATAATTTAGTTTGCACCGTATCGGTAATGGATTCAGTATCGATATGCTCGGTTGTTTTGTTTTTGATTTTATCAACGAATACTACCGGGCGGCGCTGGGATGTCATCTCCACTATTGGTGGAAAACTAATCAGATCGTCTACCATTTTTGCCGCAATCGTTTGCAAATCAGTTGATCCGAAACCGATAGTGGTGGTTTCAACAGCCGTTGCATCGCCGTATGATATTTTTGGACCACTTGAACAGGCCACAATCATCAGGGCAGTCATTATTATCGTCATCAGTTTACATACTTTCATGTCATTCTCCATGTTTTTGAAAGGGTCTTAGTCCCGACGTTACCTCAGTGAGGCCTAGTTTTGCAGTAAAATTTTAAAGGTATTGGCAGATGAATTAGGCGCTACGCCTTGCACATTTTTTGATTCATAAGGTGTTATCAGCAGAGGGGTCCAAGGTCTTCCATCAGCTGCGATTTCAAAACCATTTTTATCCAACCATTTGAACTTGTAACGAAAATCTAGATGATCACCGGAATCATTGGTAATGGTCGCCTGAACCTTCAGTAAATCACCTGCATAGCCGATATGCGTATTGCTGATACGCAAACTGTCGGCGAGAATGCCGCTGTTGGTTTCAATAATTTGTGTTGCCTGATCACCTTCTACACTCACGGTTGCCGTTTCATTGACCGCACACGAGATCAAACCTGAACTGATAAAAACCAGCATTACACTTAAAAAAACTTTTGTTTTGTTTGTCTGCTTCATTTTCTTACCCCTTTTAAAAAGTGGATGTTTTTATATTCATCTCTGGCCAGTCATACCTGTCTATAGGTGACATCTGACTGTTTATTGGTTTATAGGTTTATAGGTTGAAAGATTGCGTAATCAGTTGATTATTAACCCCTACAACACGTAACAACACTGTTCGATTTTCCGGAACCGACAGATTCACCGTTTTCTGATTATGCAAACTGGCTAAATGTAATGTTCGATCACCTGCATCCAGATTAATTCGGATACTCTGCGCATTATGCGGTAACGTTAACCAACTGCGTCTGTCTGCACTTTCAGACACAATATTATAGATGTTTGCAACCAATTGCCCTGCCAGCCCCAGTTGATCGCCTGATTGTTTTTGTAATTGGTATTTGGTGTATCCACGTAAAGCCTGGCGAACCAGCATCAGCGGCAACTGTTCTTTCAGATCCTTCACCGCCATGGCACTAACATCTGCTAATTCTTGAGTCTGGCCATATTCTGTGTAGGCATCGTCCATGACTCTCAAGGGTACCCTTTGGGGCCAAACTTCCGTTCGATAAAAAGGGAACGCCAAGCTGATTATGCCACCATCAAAGGTAGGAATGGGAATTTTTATTTCTTCTTTACCGGGAACAAAACCTTGTTCAAAGACGATGACCACGGTTCCCTGGCCAGGCTTAGCCTCATTAATCTCAGTTGCTTCAATAGCATCACCACGTTTTTTTGAAACTCTGGCGATA
>JBFHPN010000579.1:0-2155 GCA_041592735.1 Oleiphilaceae bacterium
GTGTAGATAAACCACATTTATACAGAGAACAAATTATGGGATTTCTAGCAGGAAAAAAAGTATTGATTGTCGGCATCGCCAGCAAACTCTCTATCGCCACCGGTATTGCTAACGCCATGCACCGAGAAGGCGCAGAGATTGCACTGACTTACCAAAACGACAAGCTGAAACAACGCGTCGAAACCTTTGGTGCTCAGTGGAACAGCCAGATTATCCTGCCGTGTGATGTTGCAGACGATGCACAAATAAGCGCCGTGTTTGAAGAGATAGGAAAAATATGGGACGGCATTGATATTATTGTTCACTCAGTCGGCTATGCACCTGCACATGAATTAGATGGGGATTATGTCGATGTCACCACACGAGAGGGCTTTAGAATCGCGCATGATATCAGCTCCTATAGTTTTGTGGCGTTGGCAAAGGCCGCCCGGCCATTAATGCGGGGACGCAACGGCTCTTTACTGACTCTGACCTACCTGGGCGCAGAGCGAACTTTACCAAATTACAATGTGATGGGGCTTGCCAAAGCCAGCCTGGAAGCAAACGTCAAGTACATGGCGGCCAGCCTTGGCCCGGAGGGTACTCGAGTTAATGCCATTTCGGCTGGGCCGATCAGAACACTCGCCGCATCAGGGATTAAAAGTTTTCGGAAAATGCTGTCAGAAAATGAAAAGCAAACACCCCTGAGACGCAATGTCACGATTGATGAGGTAGGCAATGCTGCCGCATTTTTATGCTCAGATCTGGCAAGCGGAATTAGCGGAGAAGTGCTCTTTGTAGATGGCGGCTTTAATACCACGGGAATGGCTCCCTTGGATAAAGAATAAGCAGATTTATACACAGGACACAACAAACGAAGCCAATAAAGGGTTTTTCTGCATGCAATGCCTTTACCTGCTTCGGTTTTTAAGCACTGCGTCACTGAAACATTTGCACACAAACTGTTACTCTTGTGAGCCTGTTTGCAGTGACAATCTTCAAAAGAATTATCGTGGCAAAATTTATTCCAGGCTTTAATTTAATATGATGGATACATATAAGTGAAACGTGCACAAGCCTTCCCTGTTTCAGTCTTGCCGATTTTGGTCGTGATGCTCACCCTCATGTTAGGCGCTTGCGCTAACATTAAATCTGCCTCAAAAAATTCAACATCCTTGTTCAGTCTGCTGGGTTTTTCAGAACTGCCTGATTGGTATATCCGCAGCAGATACTCGTACCCGGATTCTAAATGGATCAAGAACGACTTTGATACCATGATCCACTATCGGGATCTTGGCGAAGGCCCGGTGGTCTTGCTGGTACATGGCGAAATAAGTTCAATGCACATCTGGGATGAATGGATAAACAAGATGAGCCAGAATTTTCGGGTCATCGCGCTTGATCTACCCGGCTCCGGCCTGACCAGCGCACCGCATTGTATTTCTGACCCGGAAGACACTTGCCCGGAAAATCTCAGCAGCAATTATTTATCTCACACGCTCGAATACTTTATTGAAGACCTGAATATCTCAAAGTTCAGCCTGGTCGGGCATTCATATAGTGGCTATCTGGCGGCACAGTATGCTGCGCACCAGCACCCGGAAAAACTCGAAAAGCTGATTCTTGTCACACCGATGGGCTATCAGCAGGAAGTTCCCTGGGTCGTGAATTATGCCACCGTTCCGGGGATGGATGTATTCAATCGTCACGTTCAGCCCGCTATCTTTACCAATGCCATATTGGAACACTTTTACGGTAATACCGGAAAACTGAAAGCCACTAACAGGCAACGCTTTATCGATCTGGCGCAAAGTGAAGGTGCGTTTCACAGCAATGTAATTCAGCTCCAAATGGTAAGAACCCTTATGGAACAAGGCATGCTGCTTGATTTAAGGGATATCAGCATTCCTACACTGGTAATGTGGGGAGAATCCGATAACTGGGGTAGCTTTACACATGCAGAGCGTTGGCAAAAAGAACTTGGCAATGCCAAACTGGTTTCCTATCCTGTTTACGGGCACGCATTAATGGAAGAAGGGCCTGAAATAACAGTGGCCGATGCCATCGCCTTTATCAATGATGATCCGATCCCCTCGATAGATGGCCTGGGCACAGGTGGAGGATTCTCTATTCAGGATGCCGCCAGTGAATTTAACCAGGAAGCCTTGTTCGGAAC
>JBFHPN010000580.1:0-2136 GCA_041592735.1 Oleiphilaceae bacterium
AAACCCATCTGGCCACTGTTGATTATCTGCGTAAAACAGCGCGGCCGGTGATTGTGATTGCCGCAAGTGGCATGTGTGCCGGTGGTCGAATCATGAATTACCTGAAAGCGCTCATTTATGATAAGCGTACCGATATCGTGTTTGTCGGTTATCAGGCCTCCGGTACACCCGGTGCAGATATTCAACGCTTCGGAAATAAACGCGACCCCTTAAGTGGTGAGAAATGCGGTTATGTCCATCTTGAAGACAAGAAATACGACATTCACGCTCAGATACATACGCTTTCAGGCTATTCGGCTCATGCGGGACAAAAGGACCTGCTTAATTTTGTCGCCCGCATGCGCAAGCCACCGGCAACGATACGTATTGTGCATGGCGATAAAGAGGCAAAGCAGGCACTCTGCCGGGCTTATCAGGAACAACAGGGTGAACAGACCAGGGTGCTCATTGCAGGGGAAAGGTAAATGGGTGTGGGAAATTGAGGAGCACAAGACCTGAATAGACCCTGTTCAGGCCTGGCTAAACACTATATGATTCAGGCCCGACAATAAATAAATCTATTTTTATTCTAACCTCGTTAAAGGCACTTGTTATTCGATGTTTTCAGTTCTAAATCCAATGCTCTTTGTTCGCGTGTTTATCTTCATTCTTGCATCATCCTTTTTGTCGGCTATCGCTTTTGCTTCGCCCTGGATTTCTGTTGGCGAAACACGCCTGAAGCAACAGCTTCAGTTATTGAACGATACCGGCGTGACCCGTTTGTCGCTTTCGACCTGGCCGGTTATGTGGGCAGATGTTGCGGATGCCTTAAACGCGGTTGATGAAAAGAGCCTGAATGCGGCGCAATTAAATGCGTTTCGCGAGTTACGCTTCGAGTTGATGCATCAAACAAAAAGTGAAATGAAGCGTTCATTGACGCTGGGTGTCTCGAATTCAAGAACCTTATTTCGTGATTTTGATTCCGATTTGTATGAAAAAGCCCAGATCAGCCATCATTTCGATTGGGACGGCCCGAACTTCTCGTTTAAATTGCAGGCCAATTTAGAGACAGACCCGGGCGAAGATGTCGTTGAATCACAATTGTACGGCTCCTACATTGCAGGTGTTGCCGGATCCTGGGTATTGGGTGTGGGGGCTATTGATCAATGGTGGGGGCCTGGGCAGCAGTCCAGCCTGATCTTGTCGAATAATGCGCGCCCTGTGCCATCAGTGTTTATTCGCACCAAGCATGCTCAAACCTTTGAAACACCCTTTTTATCCTGGTTGGGGTCGTGGCATTTTGTCACTTTTGTTGGCCAGCTAGAAAGCAGCCGTTTTATATCAGAAGCGAAACTTACGGGTATGCGCTTTACCTTCAAACCCTTCGATGCACTTGAAATTGGTTTGTCTCGCGGCATGCAATGGGGTGGGGAAGGGCGTAGTGAGTCCTTATCGACCTTCTTTAAATCGGTCACCTCTCAGGGTGAAAATACATCTGAGCAGTCTGGTAATCAATTGGCCGGGTACGATCTGCGTTATACCTTTTTACGTCGTCCTGCTGGCGGTGTCAGTCTTTATTCTCAGTTGATTGGTGAAGATGAAGCGGGTTATTTGCCCTCCAAGTTTCTTTTACAAGCCGGGCTTGAAAGCAATATAGCGCTTGCCTCCGGCAAGCAGCTAGGCGTTTTCCTAGAGCATACCAATACCACGGCTGGCTCCATCGGGGGTAAGCAGTTTGATACCGCCTATGACCATAGTGTCTATAAAACCGGTTACCGGCATCGCGGGCGTGTGCTTGGGGCCAGCTATGATAATGATGCACAAATCTATGCCTTAGGTGTTCGGCATAGCCAGTTAGCCGATGCACAAACGATGTCGGCCACTCTTAGTTTGATTGAACTCAATCAATTTGGTGCGGGTGCGAACACAGTGAGTAGCACACCAGTGGAGCTTTATCAGTTACAGCTCGGTTATCAGCGCCTGGCCTTAGGTGGCCAGCTTAAGGTTAAGCTGAATTGGCTTTCAGATATGCCGCCACAGCTTGAAGAAGAGTTTGATACTTTTGCAGCCTCAGTCGCCTGGCTCTATCGTTTTTAGAACTTATTTGTAAAAAATAGATACGAAGCATCTTTATTTGTAAAGAGATCTTTGTTGGGT
>JBFHPN010000581.1:0-2136 GCA_041592735.1 Oleiphilaceae bacterium
CTCTCCACCATAGGGTATTTGCAAGCCCACAAAAATCTGCGCATCACAGCCTTCAGCATAGCGATAATTAAATTCTGTCACATTCCTGTTCTGCAATGACTGAATAAACTTCTGATAACTACCCGGCCTTTCCGGAAGCGTCACCGCCAAGATCGCTTCACGCTTTTCACCTATCTCGGTTCGCTCAGAAATATATCTGAGTCGATCAAAATTAACATTAGCACCACTGACCACTGCCATTAAATTAGAGCCGGACAAGCCTTTCTTTTCGGCATATTTTTTTAACCCGGCCACTGCGACGGCCCCTGCCGGCTCGGCAATTGACCGGGTATCATCAAAAATATCCTTTATTCCTGCACAGATTTCATCTGTTGACACAGTCACCACATCGTCAACACATAGCTGGGCAACCTCAAAGGGCAGCGCGCCAATTTGTTTAACGGCAACCCCTTCTGCAAAGATACCGACTTCCTTCAAGGTTACGCGCTCTCCAGCCTTTAACGCAGCCTGCAAACAGGCTGCATCCTCAGGCTCTACACCAATAACCTTAATTTCCGGACGCACATATTTGATGTAAGCAGCCATCCCGGCAATTAAGCCACCGCCACCAACAGGAATAAATATCGCCTCCAATGGTGAGGTAAATTGCATCAGGATTTCCATCGCCACCGTGCCTTGACCAGCAATCACATCCTCATCATCGTAAGGCGGAATATAAACCAAGCCTTTTTCTTTCACCTGCTCTTGAGCATAAGCTGAAGCTTCATCAAAGGCATCCCCAACAAGCACAACCCTGGCACCCTTTTCACGCACTGAATTCACCTTTATTTCCGGCGTAGTGGTAGGCATCACAATCGTAGCATCTATACCCAGTTTTTGTGCTGCGAGCGCTAAGCCTTGCGCATGATTGCCGGCAGAAGCGGCAATCACCCCTCGTCGTCGTTCTTCAGGACTTAATTGCCGTGCACGATTATACGCACCACGTAACTTGAACGAAAACACAGGCTGAAGATCTTCACGCTTCAGATAAATCTGGTTATTAAAGCGTTTAGACAAAAGTTCCGCGTGGGTAATTGGCGATTCAATGGCCACATCATAGACTCGTGCATCAAGGATTTTTTTTATATAGCGATCTACAGACATACGCTCTCTCTTAAAGCTTAAAATAATGATCTGGCCATATTCATCTTAAGGCCTATAATAGCAGTCCAAATTTTTATCCAACACCGAAAACATGCGGAGTCAAAATGAATCAGGATCAGTTAAAAAGTGCTGTGGCAAAAGCCGCGCTAGAGTATATCCAACCTAAACTGGATAACGATAGCATTATTGGTGTTGGTACTGGATCGACCGCAAACTTTTTTATTGATCACCTGGCCAGCATCAAACATCTCTTTGATGGCGCTGTTGCAAGCTCTGAAGCAACAGCGAGGCGCTTGAAAGACCATGGAATTCCTGTTTATGAACTCAGTACGATTGACGCGATGGAATTCTACATTGATGGTGCGGATGAAACAAATGCGCACCTGGAACTTATCAAAGGCGGCGGCGGTGCGCTCACTCGCGAAAAGATTGTTGCCGCTGTAGCGCGCAAATTCTTATGCATTGTAGACCAATCCAAGAAAGTGGACTTGCTTGGTACCTTTCCCCTGCCCATTGAAGTCATCCCGATGGCAAGAAGCTACGTGGCCCGAGAGATGGTAAAACTGGGAGGCGACCCCGTTTATCGTGATGGTTTCATCACAGATAATGGCAACCAGATATTGGATATTTATAATCTTAAGATAAGCAACCCTAAACAACTGGAAGCAACTATCAACAATATAACCGGTGTTGTGACAAACGGCCTTTTTGCAATACGCCCTGCAGATTTACTGTTTGTCGGCTCGGCTTCTGGTGTTGAGATGCTGGAAGCCCTATAATCGCTTCTTTGTATTCAGAACCCTTTTTTTCAACATGAAAACTCAGCCAGACAAAGGAAATAACTGATGAATTTTGACAAAATCCCAGCGGGTAAAGATATCCCTAATGACTTTTATGTCGCCATCGAAATTCCAGCTCAAAGTAGCCCGGTAAAATACGAAATTGATAAAGACATGGGCGCCGTAATGGTAGACCGCTTTATGTCTACACCTA
>JBFHPN010000582.1:0-2128 GCA_041592735.1 Oleiphilaceae bacterium
CCGGTGATGTTGGTTGTGCTTAAATGCGAAACAGCGATCATAATACCCCCCGCCCATTCCCATTCTGTTACCTTGTCGGTCAAAAGCGACCAGTGGAAGAAATACCAAAGATAAAAAACGTCTAGGCATCTTTTGAGCCTTGGAAAGGCTTGGCTCCAGTATACCGTAGCGATTTTTTTGAAGCGTCGTATTCTGGGTATACCTGCAAAATATAAGCGATTTCTTTTTCAACGGATCGATGACGGGTAGAAAGAGTGTTTTCTTTCGTGATAGCAGGGTATTAATTAAAACATCCGGGCCTAATTCGCCATCATTGCTCAGAAATAAGGCGATGTGTTGGTGTTTAAGTAAAAGACGGCTTTGGGTTATTTTTCTGGATAAATTCTGGCGTGCATGTTTTTGTGCTGAATAACTTAGGGTGTTTCGCTGTTGTCTGATTTTTTTTCGCAGTACCTGTTTCTGTTGAGCAAGGGTGTTGCTCGTTTGAGTAACTGGATCGCTTACGTCGAAGAGGTTCTTTTGCATCGGGATTGGCTGGTGAGAAATATGATTTAGCTGATTAATGAAAATCAGCTAAATGTACATTTGGTGTGCCCGGATATGCAGCTGCCCGATAGGGCCTTGAACCCGAAGATTCAAGGGGGCGGTCTCTTGTAGCAAATTAGGCTTTCCCGTCTGGTGAACCAGGGGACTTGCACACATTACACGAAGCGACTACCAAAGTGTTAATATCGGCTCGAGGACTTATCTAGCTGGCTAACACTCCAGAACACGAATACATGATATAAAAAAAATGGAGAAAAAACAGTGCTTTTTACGAAAAAACACAAATCAGCTGATTAATGTTGCTCACGAATGCTGGGCTTTGTTCAGGATCTGATCCATTCTTGATTCCAGGTCGCTTAACACATGTTTATCATTGCTCAGGCCGCGCGTGCTTTCCTGGAGCTCGTAAGTGATGTTGAGCGCAGCCATGACCGCAATTCGTTCAGTGCCCAGAATTTTGCCGGATGAGCGAATTTCCCGCATTTTTTTATCCAGGTGCAGGGCGGCAGCCGTGAGCGCATCTTTTTTGTCATCCGGACAACTGACCAAATAATCCTTTTCGAGTATTTTGACTTTGAGCGTATTGGTATCTGACATTACTCTTGCTCCATCGCTTTCAGTCTGTTAATGATGGATTCAATTTTGCTTTTGGCTAAATCGTTTTTCTGAAGAAGTTTGGTGCGTTCAGATAACCATTCATTCTGAAGCGCTTTGAGTGTTGTATTATCGGCTTCAAGCTTTTGACAATAGGCAAGAAGCTGTTCAACTTTAGCTGAAAAGGTTTTAATCTGTGACGCTTCCATGATGTGACCCTGGTATGCAATTAATAAGACGGACTAAAGCAGTAACTATAAGGTTCGCCTGCTTGGCGGTCAACACGCTTTCGCAATCCGGACGCAGCTCTCGTATAATTCTTTTTTAATTAATTTGATAGGTTGAAATTATGAACGACTCTGACAGTGCATCTGATGATTTTTTGGATGAGGCGCCGCTTGATAGCCAGTTTGACTGGCTTGCCAATATCTATAACGCTCATGGTGCGATCAATCATCCAAGTGAGCTGCACGGATTGATGTTGGGTGAGATAGTAGGAAATTTACGCCGAACGGCTACCGATTGGCTTAAACAGGTATATGAGCACATGGGTGTTGAAAAACTGGATGAGGAGCGTTATGCGCGGGCAACCGAGGACTTAATCAGCTTCTACCAACAAACAGCTGAATCGATTGATAAGGATTCCAGCGCATTTACGATGCTCTTGCCGGATGACGATTATTCCTTGTCAGAGCGTCTGGATTCTCTTGTGGTATGGGTTCGCGGCTTTCTTGAAGGTATCGCTATTTCTGCCAGTGAGCGATTATCCAACCTCGATAAGGATTTACAGGAAATATTAAAAGACTTTGTCGAGATATGTCAGTTGGACAACCGCGTAGAGCAGACGGAAGAGTCAGAAAAAGAATACGTTGAAATACAGGAGTATGTGCGTATTGGCGTACTAAATTTATATGCCGAATTAAATCCAGCCTTCTCAGCAGACTCGACGCAAGCAGATACTTTGTCACCCCATACTCCGACCCTACAC
>JBFHPN010000583.1:0-2128 GCA_041592735.1 Oleiphilaceae bacterium
ACCACGTTTTTTGATACCAGTGCTGATCCGACATTAGATAATGCAGGAACGATAGATACCCTGGCTAATCTGACGCCGGGTGCACCTGGGGCAAATACCATTACAGCGGCCACGAATACTGATATTGAACTGGATGATTCCTTTGGCATTGCTATCCAGGTCGGCTTTGACTATCAGCTGACAGACAACTTGGGTATTAATGCAGCTTATTGGAAGGCCGATATTGATACCGAAGGCACCATTACCAGCGACACCAACATTGGCAAAGTAACTGCTAAGGTGAATGTTGATATCGACCCATCGGTCTATATGATTGGTTTGTCTTATAAGTTCTGATTGAGCGCTTCAAGTTCATGCCTGTCTTCATATAGCATGTCTTCATATAGCAGGATAATGCTGCTGCTTGATCATGCAGCGGCATTATTATGTGAAGACTGGCGCACATTCTTATTTTATTTTGGTTTTAGATATTTATAGCTGTCATGGTTTCACTTATGCTCTAGCGATAATAATTACTTGCAGAGTAGGGGATTCCTTTGAAAGCAATGCTTCATTCACTTAATCAATTCTTCGAGAGCGCGCCAGAGCTACTGCTGCGAAAGCGGTTTCTGGTACTGGTTTTGTTCTTTTTACTCTCTGCTTTATTTATCTACGGCATGGTAACGCGTTTTACCATGGATATGTCGCTGGAAAGCTGGTTTCTTGATGACGATCCTACACGCGTATCACTGGATCAGTTCAGGCAGGAATTTGGTAGTGATGACGGCATTTTTATTGTGTATGAAGCAGCTGATGAAGATGTCTTTTCGGCTGAATCTATCGCTACCTTAAAAGCCTTTCATGATGAGTTGGATGCCATCAGATTAACCCGGTATGCAAGTGATACCAACGCTGCGGAAAGTGATATTTCGATTTTGTCACGTATTGTGAAAGTTGATAGCTTGATTAATGCCCGCTATCAGCAGGCAAGCGGCGATACTTTAATATCAAAAAAATTACTCGCTCAGGATTATCCGCAAACGCAGCAAGAAAGAGAACTCAAAAGGGCTATCGCCCAGGAACAACGACATTTTAAATTGATGTTTTTTTCTGAAGATTTCCGTTATGGAGGCATGCGTCTAAAAACTGATTTTGGGGTGGTGCCCAAAATGCCTGTGGTTGAGCAAACAGCAGATATAAACCTTCTTGCAGAGGATGGCTTTGCTCTCTCATCGGACATGCCGATAGATACTACTCTCGAAAAAAAGGAAATTGACTACGAAGAGATGCGCATGGATGAGTATCTTGATTTCATGAATGCACTGCGCGCAGTGGCTACTCAACCTCACTATGCACATTTTGAATTTCATTTCACCGGTCAGGCGGCAATGATGGAATTTGCCATGAATAATATGAAGCAGGCATCGGGGTTGATGGGTTTAATGCTTATCGCTGTGCTGGTGCTTTTATGGTTTCTTTTTAAATCCTTTAGTGCGGTGTTCTGGCCGGTGCTGGTGATTACGTTTTCTGCCTTCTGGTCAATCGGCTTTATGAGTTTGATCGGGGTTTCATTATCTACCATGGTGAGTTTGACATTTATGCTCATTCTGGCAGTCGGCACGGCGGACTGTGTGCATGTTCTAAGTGCCTATATCTATTTCCGACAACATGGGTATGAACACCGTCCCGCTATGCGTAAGGCCTACCGTAAAACCGGTGTTCCCATCTTCCTGACAACATTAACAACCATGGCTGGCATGCTGGCGCTGATGATTAGCGATCTTCCTCAAATTGCTATATTTGGTCTGAATTCAGCTTTGGGTGTGCTTGTGGCCTTCTTGCTGACTGTTTTTGTATTGCCTGTTCTGTTGGATATCTGGCACCCTTTTCACCAAAAGGCAGCCAATAAACTGCAAGCTAAACAAGCAAAGAACACGTCAGGAATCCTGCAAGTAAGCCGTTTACAAACCATGCTTGATAAATTACCAAAGTGGGTAGGTCGGCGCAAAGTCACGATCATCGTTGCCTATTTTGTGTTGTTCGGCGCGTTTGTTTATGGCACTTCATCGGTCAAAATAGATTCAAACCTTGTTGAGTTAACCAAGCAGGATAGCCCGATTCGAATTACTTATGAGCTGGTTGATAAGCA
>JBFHPN010000584.1:0-2123 GCA_041592735.1 Oleiphilaceae bacterium
AGCGTTGAGATCAGATATTGCATGGTTTGAGCCGGACAATCCAGGTGAATTACTGACAACCGTCATATCAGGAATGCGCCTGGTCACACGCAACACATTCACTATATCATCGATCGTTTCTACCAAGGTCGCTCCCTGTTTTAGCAGGGCATGACAGCCTTTGGACAAACGATTATCGATGGAGCCGGGAATCGCAAAGACATCGCGGTTTTGTTCCAGTGCAAAATCAGCTGTTATTAGCGAACCACTATTCAAACCGGCTTCAACCACCAGAACACCTTGCGATAAACCGGAGATAATCCGGTTTCGTCTGGGGAAATTGGCAGGGAGCGCCTTGGTGCCCAGACTCATTTCGCTAATGAGCACCCCCTGCTCACAGATCTTCTCTGCCAAGCCTTGGTTTTGGCGAGGATAAATCGTATCGAGACCGCAAGCCAGTACAGCACCACTCAGACCATTCACCGAGAGCGCCCCCTGATGCGCAAAAGTATCCACACCTATAGCCAGACCACTGATGATCATCAGGTCACGTTCTGCTAATTCACTGGCAAAACGATGTGCATGACGCCCGCCACTATGAGTTGGACGCCGGCTACCAACAACCGCTAAGGCTGTGGATTGAAAGCTCTTTAGATCTCCCTTTATATAAATCAACGGAGGAGGACAATAAATCTCCTGCAAGCTTTCTGGATAAAGATCATCTTCAAGGCAGAGGACGTAATGACCCACCTCAGACAGCCACCCAGAGAGGCGCTCGCCATAGGACATCAAATTATCTCCAGGCGTCTCACGGCAGGCGTCAATCGCCTCGGCCAGTCGAAGGCTGATACCGGATTTAACCAAATCAGCTGTTGATGCGGCCATAATCGCACAAGACGAGCCAAAATAACGATGCAAACGATGAAATGATTTAAGCCCGATACCGGGTATGTTAGATAACTGAAGCACAGAACTGCAGGCTGCCGAGATAGGCAGCCCGGAAAATAGACGTGTAAACATAGCGATCATCCTTGATCAAAAAAGGGGCTATTTGATCACAAATAGCCCCTTTTTTTAAGTCTGCGAACGAATTAAATCAAGGTGTTCTGACTTCATCCATCACCGCCAGAGGGCGAGTTGCCTTAAGAATAAGACCATAGCTGAGCTTATCGAACACTCTGAAGATCATCATAATACCCGCACGTTCCTTGGGCAGTTCGATTTTCTCTTTAGTATAAGGATCCCTGACAATGCCGCCGTCTTTATAGATAGCCAGAACATTGCCTTCTTTTAGTCCATCACGCTCGCCGCGATTAACCACAACCACATTATATTGCCCAATATTACCCACACCGGTATTCACAGAAATCATCTGGCCACGAATATCAAATTCGGGCTTACTAGGCATAAATGTGGAGTTAATGATTCTATCTTCAGTATTCAGAAGACGATCGCCCTGTCTGATCTCCTCATTAGAGCGCAGCACTTCAAGGCTAATGACTTCATTATTGATTGCTGAAATTTCGGTGGTGGCGATTGCTTTTGCTTCCAAACCAAGAAATTCATTGGTAACAGGATCTATGAATTTTTTCCCGGCACGATAAATACCAACACGCTCAGCGCCCCCAACGTCGCCACGTGCAAATACCGTATCACCAGCGGCAGTAATCAGATGCTGCTCTTTACCTATCAGCACATAGGGTGCTGCTTCCATTACTGCTGGTTCCACAACCCGATTACTTGAAAGAAAGCTTGCAATCGCATCGAGTGGAATCGTGGGTATGGCTGTAGAAATTGGTGTCGCCTTAATTTTTGGGCTTAGCTTCACAACGCCGTTTTCTGGCCCCGCCTGAATAGTGGTTATGCGTGGCTGACCATCGACATAAACCAGGCCGATGACATCACCGGGATAAATCCAGTGAGGATTCGCTACTTGTGGATTCGCATGCCAGATTTCCGGCCATAGCCACGGCGATTTCAGAAAACGCTCGGAAATATCCCAGAGCGTATCTCCTTTCACGACGGTATAGCGCTCCGGAAAGTTATCCACAAACTCTGGTGCGGCCCATAAAGACTGGCTTAGCAAAGAAAAAAGAAGGGTTGATGTAATAAAAAGCTTTCGAATCATGAGCAGCCTACATAAA
>JBFHPN010000585.1:0-2121 GCA_041592735.1 Oleiphilaceae bacterium
GACTGACGACCAACCACAATCACGTTACCTTTGTATAACTTCACCCGAACCACACCATTTACATAGGTCTGGGTTTCATCAATCAAGGCCTGGAGTGCTTTACGCTCTGGTGACCACCAATACCCGTTATAAATCAACTCGGCATAGCGTGGCATGATACTGTCTTTTAAATGGGCGGACTCTCTGTCGAGCGTGATCGATTCAATGGCTCGATGCGCTTTCATCATAATCGTGCCCCCTGGTGTTTCATAACAGCCACGGGATTTCATACCGACATAACGGTTTTCGACGATATCCAAGCGACCTACACCATTCGCCCCGCCGATTTCATTCAACTTGGCAAGAATGGTGGCCGGGCTGAGCGTTTCACCATTGATAGCAACGATATCGCCTTTCTCGTAGGTCAACTCAACATAAGTGGCATCGTTCGGCGCATTCTCAGGCGACACGGACCAGCGCCACATATCTTCTTCCGGCTCTTGCCATGGATCTTCAAGCAAATCACCCTCATAGGAAATGTGCAGTAAGTTCGCATCCATGGAATAAGGCGATTTGCCTTTCTTCTTCTCAACATGAATTCCGTGCTTATCACAATACGCCAACAGACTCTCACGTGAAGTCAGATCCCACTCACGCCAGGGAGCAATCACTTTGACACCCGGTTTCAGCGCATATGCACCCAACTCGAATCGAACCTGATCGTTACCTTTGCCCGTTGCACCATGAGAAATAGCATCAGCGCCGGTTTTATTAGCGACTTCGATCATTTTTTTGGCGATTAACGGGCGTGCAATTGAGGTACCAAGTAAATATTCGCCTTCATAGATGGTGTTCGCCCGAAACATTGGGAACACGAAATCACGAACAAATTCTTCACGCACATCTTCAATATAAATTTCTTTGACACCCAGGGCTTCCGCTTTGGCTCTTGCAGGTTCAACTTCTTCTCCCTGTCCTAAATCAGCGGTATAGGTGACCACTTCACATTGATAGGTTTCTTGTAACCATTTAACAATAACAGAAGTATCCAGCCCACCTGAGTAAGCCAGAACAACTTTGTTAACTTTTGACATAAAGCGGCTCCAAATCGTTGTTTGTCGGAATGTGCGAAAATGCGCTAATCATAATAAAGTCAGGCATTTTACTTGCAGCGGCCCCTCAAACACAACCGGCAGACTCAACTGTTTACTATTGAACCCGTTCAAGACGAATAGTTGTTCGTCGGTTCTGCGCTTTATTTTGCTTGCTATCATTGTCAGCAACCGGGAAACGCTCGCCATGATAACGCGTCCGGATGATGGCTGCCGGTATACCCTTACCGACCAGATAATCACGCACAGCTTCCGCGCGCTCTTTGGATAAACGACGATTATAAATCCTGCTACCACTGTTATCTGTATGCCCGTCAATAAAAATGGCATTTACACTGCTATCGGCATTAACGTATAAACTGACCAGATCCAATTGTTTGAAATCAGCCTCTGTCAGCTCCGCTTTATCAGTTTCGAAGTGAACTTTACTACGTTCAACTTGTCTGAAATTAACCGGCAGTAATCCCGCTACACAATCGAGATAACCCGCGTAGACAGAGGAAAAGTTGATACTATTGATTTGCACGCGGATAGAATCATCTGAAAACCATGCTTTGCGTGTAAACGTGGGGGTCATGCCCGCTAACAAGCCCTGCATCATCATGGTGGCATTTTTACGCTCTACCAATAGAGGTTTAGCGCTATCCGTGACCTCTATATAACCCAGGTCTTGTATTGGGCTTCCGGGGCGCCATTCAGAGGCTTCGATCACTAAAGCAGCCTTACCCGGTGCCATTGGGTTTTGAATGGTGCTCGTCCAGAACTTTAATGTTTCACCCGCTTCATGGAAAAACACCCCCTTGCCATATTCAGGGATGTCATGTACCAGAGAACACTCAAATATCGATGCTGATAAATACCATTGGCTTTTATCAAGCTTAGCGCCATATGTTTTTGCAGCGACCCCTCCGTGAAAAAAGCAGAGCGCTGCATACAGACATGCGATGGTTGTAATATTTCGCCTTACAGATTGCATCATTTTTCAATAAACCTGGTAAAAGATGGCAATTGTTTGCCCTTTTTATAAAAA
>JBFHPN010000586.1:0-2116 GCA_041592735.1 Oleiphilaceae bacterium
AGTCGCGCTCAGCCACATATTTCATTACTGTGGCGTTTGCTTTACTTCCTTAGAGTTTTTGACGCAATGCCTGATAGGTTTTTAAAAATTCTGGATAATCAGTGGCTTGTTTGTGAGTGATTATTTCAAGACGTTTGATTTTTTCGTCAAACTCTGAGAGTAATTTGTCGATATCTTTATTGATTTCGATGATATCCATTTCATTGTGTTCGATTTCTTTCTGCAGCTGGTTAATTTTAGCCAGGCTATCCTCAGTTATCGGCAAGCCTTTGCGCTGGCGATCAGCGGCTGTTTTCTGAAGTTCCTTAATTTGAATGTGCATATTATTGATTTTGCCTTTCTTCACCTCGATCAGGCTGAAAAAGTCCTGAATGCGTCGATTCAGAACACGCACTGCATCATTAGGATGCGTAAACTGCAGTTTCAACTCTTCATCAATTTTAGCTTGCCGGGCCTTTTCCAGTTCAGCCAGGCGCTCTCTTTCAAGCGCCGCGTCCCTTTCAGCAATCTCTTCGGGTGTTAGTTCGGGAGCAACGACACGCAGCACACGCCCTTTTTCATTCATGATTTCATAACCCTTGGTCGCGTATTCAGCTGGCAAGGTTTGCGTCAGAACAGTCAGCCCCTGATCATTTTTGTAGCGATATAAAAAAGCAGCATGGAGGTTAAGTGCCAGGCAGGATAAAAGCATCAATGAAACTGATTTATAGAGTATACTTCGCCCGCGTGTTGCAGCGCCGGGGTAACGCGCGGGTATATATTCTTGGTGGTCTGTTTGATACGTCATTGCGATCCAGATACTCTCAAAATGTGGAACGATAAGTCAAAATCAATTGTCATCGTATTGCCTTATATGAAGTATAGCTGATTTTGCATTACTGTTTAGCGGTACTTCTGGCTTTATAGAACTAATTATGATCAATCCTGTCTGTCGATCGAGTTAAAAATTAGCAATGGATTATTTATTAGAGCAATTACTGTTATTTTTCATCTCGCTGGTGGCGAATGGTTTAAGTGCCATGGCCGGAGGCGGGGCCGGTCTGCTCCAGTTTCCTGCATTGCTGTTTTTAGGCTTGAGTTTTTCCGTTGCACTGGCAACGCATAAGGTTGCCAGTGTGGCCCTGGGCGTTGGCGCTACGGTCAGGCATTTAAGAGAAAAACGGCTTAACTGGAAGTTTGCTGCGCATATCCTGATGTTTGGCTTACCAGGTGTAGTGCTTGGGGCAATGATGATCCTTTCGGTACCTGATGCGATTGCAAAAATGGCACTTGGGTGTTTGACCGTCGGGTTGGGAATGTATTCCTGGTTTAAACCAGAGTTGGGTATGCATACTAAAACCAAAGCATTTACCCTTTGGCAATGGTTAACGGGTGGTCTGGTCTTGTTTTTGATTGGTATTTTGAATGGCTCGATTACCTCTGGTACCGGTTTATTTGTCACGCTCTGGCTGGTTCGATGGTATGGGCTGGATTACCAGCGAGCGGTAGCCTATACCTTGATTCTGGTGGGTATGTTCTGGAACGGTTTTGGTGCGGTCACCCTAGCGATGTTGACGCCTGTCATGTGGGCCTGGGTCTTACCGCTGGTGCTGGGTGCCTTGCTCGGAGGTTATCTGGGTGCCCATCTTTCTCTGGCGAAAGGCAATAAACTGGTGAAGCGCTGTTTTGAAATCGTCACCATTCTGGTGGGTGTTTCTTTACTGATCGATGCCAGTGCCTGACATTCGGCACCGGATCCGATCAAGTTAAGCTAGATAATGCCGTATTGTGAACGATATTGCGAAATAGCTGATGCGTAGCTGGATAAACTTGCATCATCCCGAATGTAGTCTAATACTTGAGTTAAGTTAACGATGCTGAGTACCGGGATATTAAAGTCGCGCTCCACTTCCTGGATCGCAGACAGCTCGCCCTGGCCTTTTTCTTGCCGGTCCAGCGCAACGATAACGCCTGCAGGTTCTGCTCCGGCCGCTTGAATGATACCAATGACTTCACGGATAGCGGTGCCTGCGGTGATGACATCATCGATGATCATCACTTTTCCGGAAAGCGGTGCGCCTACAAGTGTTCCACCTTCGCCATGAGCCTTGGCTTCCTTGCGGTTGAACGCAAAGGG
>JBFHPN010000587.1:0-2106 GCA_041592735.1 Oleiphilaceae bacterium
AGCAGGAAGCGCAACAGGAGACCAGGCATGATCTTGAAATTTCAGCCCCTGAAGCGCCTGTGGCATCAGAAGAAATTGTTCCGGGTTTCAGTTCGGTTGCACGGCATATTCGTCAAACCCTAACGAATTTGCTTGATCAGCTAAGCTTTCCTCAAAGTGCTGGTCGGGATTTAGCCAGACTCAGGGAGCAAATTGATCAGGAACTGGTCTGGTATGAGTTGGGCCCCACCCTTGATGAGGTCGCCAGTCTGGTGCTGTCGGTCGTCGGAAAAGGCCAGCGTGAATTTGAAAGTTTTTTAAAACTGCTTGATGAGCGTTTAAGTAAAGTACAGGTGTTTCTCAAGGAGTCTTCTGAGGCAGATGCCAGCTGGCAGGAAAAAAACCAGGCTTTTGATCAGGTCATGCGTGAACATGTGGATGAGATCTCCCTCAAAATGGATGCATCCGCAGATTTGGAGGAATTAAAACGTTCGATATCTCAACATTTGGATTCGATTTATCAGGCGGTCGATCGACATGATGGGGATGGGAAGCAATTCAAGAAGACGCGAGATGAGGAAGTCCAGCTTCTGCAAGAACGTATTAAAGATATGGAGCAAGAGTCAGCGCATATTCGCAAACGGTTGAAAGAAGAGCGAGATAAGGCGCTACGTGATGCATTAACGAATTTACCAAATCGAGAGGCCTATGATGAACGTTTTGAACTGGAGTTTGAGCGCTGGAAACGCTATCAGAAACCAGCGGTTCTGGTGGTTGCCGATATCGACTACTTTAAAAAGATCAACGATAGCTATGGGCACCTGTCGGGTGATAAAGTCTTGCAGATTATTGCAAAAGAGCTGAGGAATCGCGTGCGTAAAACCGATTTTGTGGCGCGATATGGGGGTGAAGAGTTCGCATTAATTCTGCCTGAAACGAATATGGATGCGGCCGCTCAAGTGGTAGAAAAAGTAAGAGAGATGGTCGGGCGTTTGCCTTTTCATTTTAGAGATGAGAATCTTCAAATTACCATGTCGTTTGGTTTGATTGAATTAAAGGATGGCGGAAATGGTGAGGATGTCACGTCTGTTAAACCGGAAACCCTGTTCGAAAGGGCAGATGCAGCCTTGTACAAAGCCAAGCGTAATGGTCGTAATCGTTTGGAGTTGTGGGCACCGGATAAGCCTCGGGCAGTGAGTGAATAATCTGGTGCTTGGCTCGGTCTGCAGTCTTAAATAAAACCTGAATAAAGAGTGAAGATATGTCTGAACAAATTTATGAGCTGGCGTTTTATGGTAAGTTGGTGGCGGGCAGCGATCTGCAGCAAACCAAAGAACAAATAGCCTTACTGTTTAAAACCACAATCGATCAAGTAGAAAGAATGTTTACAGGTAACCGTGTCGTTATCCGTAATAAACTGGATGAAGACACGGCTGGCAAATATTTACTCGCGTTACGAAAGCGCGGTGCAGACTGTCAGATTGAACGCATGGGGCAGCCAGGTGTGGCGGTAACATTTAGTGCCAGAGAGCAAGCCAGCGCTGCAGATTCTGGTGCGACTCCTTCAGCTTCAGCGATACCTGCTGCGGAAACGCCTCCTGCTGCACCTGCACCGGAAAAAGCAGCGGCTCAGGCTGGTACCAGAAAGGCTGTGATGAGTCTGAATGGCTTGCCTGTCGCGGGTGAGCGGGTCGATGATATATTAAGTTCGACACATTTTGATCTGGCACCCGTCGGTAGCCGCATGGAAGACGAGAAGCCTGAAGTGAAAGCAGAATTTCATGAGCTGGATAATGTCTCGCTGGCGCCTCCCGGTAGTGTACTTGTGGAGAAAAAGGAGAAGCCGCCCGTTTCTGTGCCGGACACTTCCCATCTGCAACTTGAACCGAATAAATAATCAGGTCGGCGAATAAGCGCTTATCGGATTGGTGGGGAATCATGGAAAATCAATGCCGGGTGTATCGCTTTGCCATTTGGGGTACTTCAGCATACTGGCTGTAAATAACTAAGAATGTTTAAAATCCAATAACCACTGTTTAAGATGGCTTAGTTCTCAGGCTTCAAACCACGCCAGATCCACATGCGCAAACTGACGCACAAATGGAAACAGGGCTACATCCGCCAGTC
>JBFHPN010000588.1:0-2102 GCA_041592735.1 Oleiphilaceae bacterium
GCTCAAGGCTTTCAGGACATCTGCCCGAGTAATCAGGCCAATCACCTTTCCCTCTTCAACAACCGGATATATCTTGGGTTTTTTATTCGTCATGTCTTCTGCCAGATGTAATACATCATAGTCTGGTGAAACCGAAAGCGGGTTTTTTCGCATGATATCCCTGGCAACATGGTGGCTATCGCAGTAGTAGGTGTTATTAAGCATTTGTTTGATGCAATCCTGTTCAGTAATAAAACCGACCAGTTCTTTGGCTTCATTGATGACCGGGCCACCAACTATTTTATTTTTGCAAAGTGTTTTTACAACTTCTTCTACGCTGGTGTCTTCACGAAAAATATGATTTACAGCGTGCATGTAATCTCGAACACGAATTTTTGGGCTTTGCATGTTGCCTCCAGGCTAACTGGGTGTATGGGGTATTTATGTTAGAGTGCGTGATTTTTTTAGCATACTACTTAACATTAGTTGTCGGCTTTGACTATCGTCAACTAAACTTAAAATTCTACTGGGCAAACAAATAAATATAATTATGTCTGCGTCATTTCGTGCTGAATTAAAAACGGCGGTGCAGCCGCTGCACAATGCTCTGGAACAACATGCCCTTCAAAAGAAATTGTTGGCAGAAACATGCGATGTGTCTCACTACCATACAGTATTGACTGCCTATCATCTGGCTTTTTTGACGCTAGAGCCAATTGTAGAAGATTACTCGTGGCCTGGAACATGTAGCTATCAAGCACGGATTCCCTGTCTTGAAAGTGATCTGTCTACATTAAGAAGTAACCCGTCTGTGGAAAAACTGGTGCTGCCACCAGACGAAGGTATTAGCCCGTGGGGCGTCCGCTATGTGCTGGAAGGTATGGCCCTGGGGTCTCAATGGATGATGAAAAATATCAGTATTTTCAAACACCCCATTGCCCTGGAAGCGAGTCGTTTTTTTTCGTTGGATACCAGGCGATGGCCTGATTTCTGTAAGCATCTTGAGCACTATTGTCAACAGGAGTATGAGCGAAAGAAGGCCATTGAGTCGGCCTGCTTTTCCTTCAGGGTATTTCAGAAGGCATTTGACTTCTGCTACCCATAAAACAAAAAAAGGGGAACAATGTGACAAACTATAAAGAACTGCTTGCCCACTGCCAAAATATACCCGTTGTCTCGCCCGGATTTATACAGGCTCATGGCATGTTATTTGGCATCAGCAATGGCGACCATAAAATTGAGTTTTTTTCAGAAAACGCGGCAGAATTTTTAGGAGAGCGTTGTTTCGATTGGGTCGGCCAGGTTTTTCGTCCGGATCTGCATCCTTGTTTTGCCGGAATCGATTTAAGCACCGACGAAAACCAGATAAGCAAATGTGACGGTGTTGAAGTTAGGGGCACTGTCTCTGCCACACATAGGTTAATAGAAATTTGTCGCGAGGCTTCGGATGCGTCAGTGATGGCAAGCTGCGTTGGCGTCTGCATTGGCAAACTGATCAAAGCGCGCAATAGCGAGAACCTTCATCAAACTGTTTTAGAGGCCATGCATGAGCTAATCGGTTTTGGCCATCTTATGATCTACAAATTTGATGAGAGCTGGAATGGCCAAGTGGTGGCCGAATGGATTAAACCAGAGAAAGAAGATACCTTCGATGCGTATTTGAACTTGTGTTTTCCTGAGTCTGATATTCCCCGTCAAGCGCGTGACATGTACCAGCGTTTCTGGGTGAGAAATACCGCTGATGTTGAAAGTGATGCGGTTAGGTTGCTTATAGAGCCAGCAAAATCGCCGCAGTTAGCCAGCGCTTATCTTAGAGGCATTGCGGCGAGTCATGTTCAATATCTTAAAAATATGCAGGTTCGAGCCAGTTTCTCATGTTCAATTATTGTGGAAGGCAAGCTTTGGGGCTTGATTGCGGCACATAATGATCAGCCCAGTCCGCTCGACTTTTCAACACTGGATGCCGCTGAAGAAATAGCCAAACTGTATTCAGCCATGATGGAAATGTTTCTAAGAAAAGAACGGCAGGAATGGCTGGCTCAGAATAAAACAATGCTGGCTTGGCCTGCGCAGTCTGCCAGTCAGGGCAATGATCCGTTCATGAACATAGCTGAGCAGTTTCC
>JBFHPN010000589.1:0-2097 GCA_041592735.1 Oleiphilaceae bacterium
TCAACCACCTCAAAATTTGCCACACCCGAAGGAAAACTGGGTATTATTCCGGGTGGAGGCGCCACACAGCGACTACCGCGTATTGTAGGCCGGGCATGGGGCATGGAAATGCTCTTAATGGGTGAAACCATCGATGCACAACGGGCTCACCAGATTGGTTTGATCACTCGCCTGGTTGAACCTGAAGACTTAATCCCGACACTCGAACAAATGGCCAGACATATCGCATCCTTTGCCCCACTGGTTCCCCAGTTCATGAAATCCATGGTCAACTATGGGATGGAAGCTGGTCAGCATGCCGGTTTGGCTCTGGAAAAATTCGCACAGGCAGCACTATGCGAAACCCAGGATAAAAAAGAAGGTTTACGCGCATTCCTGGAAAAGCGCCCGCCTAACTGGTCAGGCCGCTAAAATCATCTGCTCAGGATAAATGGGTAAGCATTCATGTCAAAAATTGCCTGGATAGCCGGAGCCAGCGGGCTGATTGGCCAACACCTAATTGAGCAACTCTCGGAAGATGAACACTATTCAAAGATTGTTGCCTTTGTCAGAAAACCGCTCAATTCAGCGGTTTTTCAACACCCGAAGGTAGAGCAATACCTGGCCGACTTCGAAGATCTTCAAGCACCTGACTCAAAAGCAGATAGTTTGTTTTGCGCACTTGGCTCAACCACTCATAAAACACCCGACTATGATGACTATTATCGAGTCGATGTGAGCTACCCACTAAAATTTGCTTCACTGGGGCGTGATTGTGGCGCGCGGTATTATGGCCTGGTTTCAGCCCATGGCGCCAATGCCAACTCCTTTTCAAACTATTTAAAAATGAAAGGCATCCTGGAAGCATCTCTCGAATCTTTGCACTTCCCGCAACTTACCATTGCCAGACCCAGCCTGCTCAAAGGTAAGCGACAAGAATTCCGAATGCTCGAAAAGCTCGGCGAAGCTATCATGAGCCTGTTACCTGGTAATTATCAGGCCATTGAGGCACGCAAGGTCGCCCAGGCACTTATCCACGCCGATAAGACACTGCCTGAAGGCAGACATATCCTCTCATCAAAACAAATGCAACAGCCCACCCAACTTAACCGTTAAACCCGGAGTCGCCATGAGTGAAGCTATACTTGCCAATATCGAGGCATTGACTGCATCCCGAAAAACCCTCGTACTGGCAACCCTGAACGCACAACAACAAGCAGAAATCAGCGTCACGCCGTTTATTAAACAAGGCATCCACTTTTATATTTTTGTCAGCGATCTATCCAATCATACCCGCAATATCAAAATACACCCTGAATTAAGCATTATGCTAATGGAAGATGAGCAGGACACAGCTAACTGTTTTGCTCGAAAACGACTGAGCTATCAGTGCCGGGCAAGCGAAATTTCCAAGAATAATTCAAACCGGGAAATTCTTATTGATGCATTTGAGGCGCAACACGGAAAAACGGTCAGTCTGTTGAGGTCATTACCCGATTTTCGCTTATTTGAACTGCAAGCCATGAATGGCAACTATGTGCAGGGCTTTGGCCAGGCTTATTTCTTGAGCGGTGAACAACTGAATGAAGTGACACTTCAGGGGAAATAAAAAAAGGGTGGCTGAAATAAATTCAACCACCCTATTAAGTCATAAGGTATCAGACTCGGCGACGGGCAAGCCCTAAGCCAATCAAACCCAAACCTATCAAGGCTATCGTGGTCGGCTCATTGACATGAACTGGCGCGCTCACAACACCTTCGATCACATCATTACCACACAGCATTGCCCAATGAAGTGCAAGCTCTCCCGTGCTTAACAGGTCGGTACCCGCTGTATCAAAACTAAACGATATCAGGTTCAGCGTCGTATCAACAGACCAGGTGCCTGTTGTATTAATCAAATTCACAAAAGGAGATTGCTTATCGACAGCCACTTCCTGACCATTACGATAGATACCAGCTTTTAAAAAATCTTCGCTAAGCAAGGCATTTGAATCATTCGTCGGGCCAGTCAATGCATATAAACTAGCAGATCCGCCAACTTTTGAGTACGGATCATCAATGGCTAAACCATAAGTCCAGAAATTTCCATTTGATGCCTTATCTGTTAAATAACCA
>JBFHPN010000590.1:0-2092 GCA_041592735.1 Oleiphilaceae bacterium
AAATGGCACCGTGGTTCGCAATATTGCCGCAGGTAAAGTCACAGACCAGGATGATGAATCCATTTTTGTGGAAACCAACGTTGAGTTCGCCAGTATTACCGAACGCACCCACTCACGAATACGTCATCAGGAAACCCTGCGCCAGGAAAACATAGAAGCCATTTTATCGATTGTCTCAGGACTGATCAGCGACAAAGTGTCGGTTAAATCAGTCGATCCCGACTGGGCTAATATCTTTTTTCATTATGCTCAGGATGTCAGCAATAAAAATATGCAGAGCCTTTGGGCAAGAGCAATGGTCTGCGAACTTAAACACCCCAGCTCAATTTCAAAACGCAGCCTTTCTTTTTTATACCATTGCGATATTTGGGAAATTACTGCTTTCAAAAAGGTGGCTAATTACGCCTTTATCGGAGGCAACGGCCACCCCTTCATTTTCAGAAGCCAGAAAGACATCACGCGCAAAGACGATATTTTTTCAGAAACCCGTTTACTGTCTCATTGCATAAACGCAGGTATGATCGCTTCCGAACCCAAAGAACTCATGGTCGGTTTTAACTTCTACTACAAACAAAAGAAGCACTTGATTGAACATGAGTCTCACGCATTTGGTCAAGGCCTCGGTTTTTATCATCAGTCGTTCACCAAAACCGGCAGCGACATCATGAAACTTTTAGGCGGCCTGGAAGCCATCCCGTCATCAAATATGCATCGCAAACTCGTCTGGGATTATTTATCCGACTTTATTGAAATAGAAACCGAAGAGGACGCTCAGTTAGAAGAAGCACTGGTTGGCTGAGCACCTTACGACAAAATAGCGACAGACTTTATTTGTGCCCAGACAGACATGCCCTCAACTAATTGAAGCCGTTCGACCGATCGCCTGGTAATACGGGCGATCAGCAGATGCTTCCCCAGCCTTAATCTTACCAGCGCCATAGCATCATCTGAATCCGCCACTATGTCGGCCACCGTAGCGGGCAATGAATTAAGAATACTGCTCTCTTGCGGATTTAAAGACAAACTGACATCCCTGGCAAGCACCCTCACCCGGATTTTCTCCCCCAGGGCAAGACCATCATCCCTAATCCAAAATTGGCCGCCCTCAAAATCTGCAGATAATAAGTGCCAGCGGCTGTCTTTCGCTGTTACCCGGGCGGGCAATACCACGCCCAAATCGTTATCCAATGCGACAGGTAAATCAACCCGGCTTAAAACCGTTTCCAGGGGCCCCTGGGCAACCACCCGCCCCTGATCCATAAGAAGGATATAGTCTGCCAGACGGGCAACTTCATCCAGGGAATGCGAAACATAAATAATAGGAATTTCATAGGAGCGAGCCAACTCCTCAAGATAGGGCAACACCTCTTGTTTGCGTTTATAGTCCAGCGCGGCCAGTGGTTCATCCATGTATAAAATTTTAGGTCGCGTGAGTAATGCACGCGCAATAGCAACGCGTTGACGCTCACCCCCCGACAAGGATGCAGGAGACTGATTCAACAGATGACGAATCCCTAACAGATCCACAAGCTCAGCATATCCCAAGCCAGGCCCGCGTGCGTCCGTTTTATCCTTTGCACGCTTTGCCGCATAATCCAGGTTTCCCTGGACAGTGAGATGACTAAACAGGCTTGCTTCTTGAAATACGACACCTTGCTCGCGACGATGAACCGGCACACACACATCATGCCCTTGCCAAACAAGCTCGTTCAGACGAAAAGAACCCCTGGCCTTTTTCTCCAGCCCAATCATGCACCGTAAAAAAGTAGTTTTTCCAGAACCGGAAGCACCAAAAATAGCCGTGACACCTTTGGATGGAATAACAACATCGACATCTAGCGCAAAGCGCTCGCCCCTTAGCTCTTTAAAGCAAAGCTTAAATGCGGCATGTATCTGATTTTCCTGATCACTCATGATTATTTTCCATGACTCGCAAACAAGCGTTGGCCGGGCTTAAAGATATAAAGCAGCCACAACACAAGAAAAGAGAAGATAATCATCAATGCAGAGAGTGCATGTGCATTCGCGTAAGACATGCTTTCGACATGTTCATATATCTGTACAGACACTACTCTGGTTTCACCCGGGATGT
>JBFHPN010000591.1:0-2091 GCA_041592735.1 Oleiphilaceae bacterium
GACCGGGAAATGGCATTCTAAACGATAAAAACAAGGTGAGCCCAGGCTCTCCAGAGGATTTCTGCGTTTACCCAGTTACCAATGAATTATGTAGGAAAAACAAATGCTTGGCCAAGAACTTGAATTGGAGTTATCCTTACCAGAACAAATACAAATCAGCATTTCTTTTGCTGAGCCAACACCTGCCGGGTTTAAGGTATGGGTAGATAACCTACCTCTGGCAAATGTCGGTGAAAGTTCAAGACAGCTTTACCAGGCCATAATCGATTTCAATAAATTAACGATGCCGCCCCACGCCAGATTTCAGTTACTTGAAATTATGCGGCCACCCATTGAATTTGTTTGCAAAGAGCTTTCCAAGCACTTTCTGAATCAATCGGTCGTATTGCCAGAAAAACAGCAGAAAATTGCCAATCTTGCACAAACCCTTCAAATACATTTGGCGACTGGTTATAAAATCGTGCTGATGGACAGCATCCAATTGCTGTCTAACGATAAGCAACGAAAACAGTTTGTACATGCTGCCCATCGCGTTATGTCTGAGTATGGACAGGTTATTCTCCGTTCATCGCAGCTTTACACAGCGACGCCCAAAAATATCTGGTTTGAAATGCACCAAATCTTCATTTTTGCTGAAGCCTTGAATATTCTTAAATACAAGGTGATCGACCCCTACAGCAAATACCAGATTGAAAGCACACTTGATCAGGCCTATAAGCGTAATCTTCTGCTCAATACCTCAAGACCCAATCAGCTTCGCCAGCAAGACATTCAGATTGCCTATGATGTCTTTGAGCTATGGTCTGAATATGTTGATATCGGGGCCGACCTGATTGATTCCTCGGTATTTATTGTCAATATGGAGCAAGACAGCACACCCCGTTACAAGAGTCTGCTGAACACCACAACGGAACATCATTACGGTTTTGATACCAGTGAACTGGTCGAACGTATCCATAACTATATGAATGCACATGACTCATCTCGTGTACCTGAAAAACAGGCCAAACAACATGCAGATAGCTCGGATCAATTAACGGTCCCCAAAACTGTCAGCGATATTTTATTAAATCATTTAAACCAGGCTTTCGGGGTACTCACCAAACGAAGCTTTAAACGCATACCTAATGAAGGCATGCTTAACCTGTGTATCGGATTAAGTGCGACACATTATTACAGTTCCGGCAAAGTATCCTTTCATACTCAAATGCTGAAGAATAATAAAAGTGGCACCGAAACAGACAGCAATATTTTTCTGACACAGGCGATCAGACGTCAGGATGCCTGGTCTGAAGGCTATGATACCGGTGGCCGCCCTTCTTCATTAACCCCCTCGGATGCACCTATTTCATTTAACCGCCCGGGTATCAACGAAGATAATGCCTACCCGAGTTATGAAGTGCCTTTGATCAATACCAGCCCGGGAGGCTATTGCCTGCAATGGTCTGGCCCTATACCGAGCAACATCCAGGCGGGCGAAATACTTTCACTTAGGGAAACACCCCAGCAACCCTGGCGAATCGCCGTCATCAGATGGATCAGGCTTATTAAACAAAGCGGCACACAAATTGGCATTGAATTATTAGCACCAAGCGCTAAACCCTGTGGCGTACAGTTATTGCAAAAAACCGGTGACCCCAGCGAGTTTTTACGCGGCTTACTATTACCAGAGATTTCGGCTATCGGCCAGGCTGCAACCTTGATAACGCCAAGACTGCCCTTTCAAAGCGGACACAAAGTCTCGATACGTCTGAACGGTACCGATGGCAAATGCCAACTGGAAAAGCGTGTTTCAGCCACAGCAAGCTTTAGCCAATTTGAATTATCAGAACATTCGCATATAAAAGAACAGCAACAGGCTAACCCTGTTCATGACACCCGAAAGCATGATGAAGAGGATGATTTTGATTCTCTGTGGCCAACCTTATAACGAGAAAGTTTTTTGATCAACACAGATATAAGTAACAACATTTCCAGACAATACGCGGGATTCCATGAGTAAAGTCAACGACACTATATTTCTTCTCATTCTCGAAAAATCCGAGAACGATGCCGAAAAAATGATTAGCCTGATTCGGAATTCCGGAATAC
>JBFHPN010000592.1:0-2089 GCA_041592735.1 Oleiphilaceae bacterium
GGTGTTCAACCATTCGCAGGTTTTTCATAAAGGTATCTATGCCCTTACCTTTATCCGGCGTTAAGGCAGCCAGCACAACCAAACAGTCTGTCGGCTTTAATACAGACTTAAGTTTGGACACCGCTGCACTCTCGGACAAATCAATCTCTTTAGAGGATATACCTAAGGTGGCCAGCGATTTGGATGCAAGATACTTGATTAATGACCTGCCTACGAAGCCACCACTCCCCAAAATCACAATTCGTTCGGGGGGTATGGCGCTAGCGTTGTGATGTTTAAGCATGTGTAATTTCCTGATTAAAAGCGTTAATGATTAGGGTTTTCCCAAGGTGAAATAACGTAAGCCTGCCGCCTCACACTCGCTCTGACTGAGTGCTTTGTATGGGTCCAGCACAAGGTTACCTGCCATTTTTTGTTTTATCTGCGCAATATCGACCTGGGAAAATATCGGCCAGGGTGTCAGCACTACCAGCACATCAGCACCTTCACAGGCTTCAAGAGGTGAGCTGGCTCTGTCTCCCGGTAGCGCAATGACTTGTTCGGCCATGACCACCGGGTCAAAACAGGAGAGCCGAATTTGATAGTCACTGGCTTTCGCTGCGCTCTCGATAAAGTGAATGGAGGGTGAATTTTTTAAAGAATGGGTATCGACTTTATAACTCAGCCCCCAAACGGCTACCCGCAAGCCACTTAAGGTTTCGACGATGCTTTGCAGCTTTCTGAGTGGCCATGACTTTCGGTAGGCACTGTTATGCAGATAGGCATGCACCACGCCGGCATCGGTGTTTTTTGCCTGCGAAAAGGCAATCACGGTATGTAAATCGCGTTCCAGATTGCCCCCGGCAATACCCAGCCCGGGAGACAAATACGCATATTGGCCGATACGTCGATCCGATTTCAGGGCAGGCACAATTTCTGACCAGTCTGCACCTGTCTGCTCACACAACTCTGCCAAGGTATTTGCTATCGACACCGAGGCTACCAGACAACAATTAATGGAAATTTTGCACAACTCTGCACTTTCAAAACGCATGGGCAAGATCGGGCACTCATAACGTTCAAGATAACGTACATACTTTTCTGGTAACGCCTGTTCAGGGTCGCCTGCACCCACAATAATGCGTTCAGGATTTAAGGCACGATTAATCGCATCACCAAAGATCAGCGTTTCCACCTGATAGAGATAGGGCCGCTGACTCGGCAGTTGCAAGGCGCGTGAAAAGCCTGGCGGAATCTGGCTCAGTACCACCAGTAAAATATGGCTGGGCAAGGCTTCGTCCGCCAAGGAAATGAGCGCTTTTAAAGGCGCTAAATTACTGCTGCCCAGGTCATCGGTTTCAACATCCAGTGCGATATACACCAGATCACACTGTGCAAGATCATTGATTGCGTTTGTATATTCTATATGATCCTGATGCGCATGCATCAACTCACGCAAGCCCGGCTCATTTATCTCTGTTTCGAGCTGTTTAAGTGCCAAAATCTTTTGCTCACACGGATCAAAACAGACGACATTTACCCCACGTTCCGCAGCGGCAACCGCAGAGTTTAAGCCCAAGTGTGTCATCCCGATAAAACCGATGATCATGCTAGTTCCTCTGACGTTTCCTCTGAACCCTGCTGCGCAGCATGTCTCAACTTTGCTTGGGACATCAGGTGATTTAGCTGCGTATTGATCCAGATATCGTTATCAATATTATTTCCCGCGGTTTCACAGAGCGTCTTAAAATAGGTCCATTCCGCTTCCCAAGTCGGATCTGACTGAATCAATACGCTGGCTGATTCATCCGGGCGACCACTGGGTAAAACCCGGTTTCGATAGGTGAATGTACTTGGCCCCCATTTACACAGGGAATCAATATGCGCACTGCCGTGTTCAGCAAAGACATCGGCATAAAAGTGATTGCGCCAACTCAAAAGAGACAGTTCAAAATGCCATGAGACATCGCCTTGCAAACCAAATGAACAATGATCCGGGGCTTTATTTTCCCAACAGTTTGCTTCATAAAGCTGGCAGTTAAGGGCGGGTTTTCCCATCCAGAACAAAAGCGTATCGAGTAAGTGCGAACCCAGATCCGGGATCACACCA
>JBFHPN010000593.1:0-2086 GCA_041592735.1 Oleiphilaceae bacterium
AAGATATCTTCGAAATCTATGCAAGTCATATCTTTGCGTCAGATCTCTATGGTTTTGTCGAAGTAGAGCAGCTATTATTCGGTGAAAAGAGTCAATTATTAGTCGATCCCAGTGAAGAACGTTTAAAAACAGAATTTGCCGGTGTGAAGCGAACCTTTATTCCCATGAA
The DNA here is from genome assembly GCA_041592735.1 of Oleiphilaceae bacterium. Taxonomy (GTDB): domain Bacteria; phylum Pseudomonadota; class Gammaproteobacteria; order Pseudomonadales; family Oleiphilaceae; genus PZPK01. Next base: position 170 of record JBFHPN010000593.1, read on the forward strand.
TGCTGTTATTCGGATTGATGAAGTAGAGCAAACCGGCGTGCCTAAGGTTAACGGCGTTAAAAATACGGTCAGTCATTTTCCGCACAATGGTAAACCAGAAAAGAAGTAAGCATTCAGGGTGTCTAACCTGAGGTTTCATCTGACTTCTACAATGTATTCGGCTCAGTTAATCAAAGGCTTAATTCCATGACATCAATAAAATTTCTTGCAGTCTCCCCGATTTATCTTTCTATCCTGGCAATACTGATCATTTTTCTCGCTTATCGTGTTACGCGATTTAGAATCGGTGAGAAAGTCGCCCTTGGCGATGAAAAAGGGTCACGAGAAATGAAATGCACCATTCGCGCTCATGCCAATGCAGTGGAGAATGTGCCCCTTGCCATGTTGTTGTTAATTGCGCTGGAATTAAATTCATTAAATCCGCTGTTGTTGCATATCTTCGGAACAGTCCTGGTGATCAGCCGGGTTGCTCATGCTTGGGGCTTAACTCGCATATATGGCCCTAGTCCTGGTCGTTTTTATGGTACTTTGTTTACCTGGTTATCGATTGTCTTAATGGCAGTGTTGAATATTTGGATACTGTTTATTTAGGCTTTTTCTTAAGAACAATAAATTAACTAAGTCACTATGACGCCGGAAAGATATCAGAAATTAAAGCGAACGCTTGATCTCAGGCAGCCTGATTTAACGCTGCTGACAGATCAGATCCATAAGCCCAGGAATATTGCGGCACTTCTTCGAACCAGTGATGCCGTTGGTATCCATCATTTAAACATGGTGTGGCCTTGGGATAAGCATCGTAACTATAGCGGCACTGCAATGGGAAGTGATCGCTGGGTAGATATTGTCAGGCATGCATCCATGCCGGAGGCGATAGATACACTCCGGTCTCAAAATTATAAAATTTATGCGGCGCATTTAAGCGCACAAGCCAAGGATTATCGCGACGTCGATTACACCTTGCCTTGTGCTATTTTACTGGGCAATGAAAAACAAGGCGTTACTGAAGAGAGTGCACGCAAGGTAGACGAACACATCATCATCCCGATGATGGGGATGGTTGAGTCGTTTAATGTATCTGTCGCCGCCGCTATAATTTTGGCCGAAGCCCAAAAGCAACGAATGCAGGCCGGCTTATATTCGCAAAGGCGCCTGGATGAACAGACGTATGCAGAGACTTTTTTCAGGTGGGCCCATCCTCAAGTAGCAAACTATTGCCATCAGCATGGTTTACCTTATCCGGAGGTCTCATCAGACGATGGTGAAATAATCAATCCGTCTGCCTGGTATGCCTCTGTCAGAAAATAGCATCATAAATAATGCCGCATTCATCCTGATACTCAGCACATTCACTCATCTCAAGATCGAGATTTATTAAATGTTTAAAGAAATTTCCAGGCTCTCGTTCCCCATTGTAGTCGGGCAGATGTCTTTTGCGCTGATGTCGTTTATCGATACCTTGTTGATGGGGCAGCTCGGCGTGTTAGAGCTGGCCGGTGGCGGTTTAGGTGCTGTCGTCTTTCAGTTTTTTTATGTGGTCGGTATCGGGGCGCTCACCTCAACGGCTAATCTAATTGCCTACTATAAGGGTCAGGAAAACCAAATAGCGGTTCATCAATCCTTGTTGGCCGGTGTCATACTCGTCATTTTAGTATTTACCCTGTTTGCGTTTTGCATGTTGAATATCAGCCCGCTGCTGCTTTGGTTGGGTCAAGAACCTGAAGTTGTTGTATTTGCACAACGCTATCTTGATATGGTGGTCTGGTCATTATTGCCTGCTTTCAGCTTTGTATTATTACGTTCTCTGGTCATTGGGATGGGGCGTCCCGAAGCGATACTGCCGATCAGCCTGATAGCAACACTTTTGAATTACCCGCTTAGTTATGCGCTTATGACGGGCTTTCTGGGATTGCCGGC
>JBFHPN010000594.1:0-2082 GCA_041592735.1 Oleiphilaceae bacterium
ACTGTAGTCGTCGAGGCTCTCATAAGGCAGGGTAACGACCTCCGCGACAACCACACTGACATTATCATCAGAGCCGTTCGCCAGGGCTATATCAATCAAACTCTGGGCAATTTCCTCAACAGCCTGTTGTTTTCCAAGTAGCTCAGGCAGCCCCTCTTTTGGTATAAAGTCATGCACACCATCACTGGTCAGGAGAAAACGGTCACCCAGTTCCAGGGGGATGCGCCCATAATCGATATTAAGACGATTATCCATGCCAATGGCGCGAGCCAGAATAAAACGATCCTGCCCAAGCGAAGCAACATGATCTGTCGTAGATTGCGAAATCTCACCTTTGCGCAAAAGATAAATGCGGCTGTCACCCACATGAAAAAAATGCGCGGTTCGCCCCTTGATTACCAGTGCACTAAAGGTCGCAAGATAGCCTTTAGTATTTGAACTGAATTCATGGCTTTTCCTGAATAGCTTAAGGTTGATGGTCGACAGAATCTGTTCCCCGGACTTGGCAACAGACCAGGTATCAGGCGTATGAAAATACTCTTCCTGAAATTTCTCGACCGCTGTGCTACTGGCTTCTTTGCCCGCTTCAGCCGAAGACACGCCATCGGAAACGACCAGCACGACGCCTTTATTTTCCAGGGCATAGCCGTCTTCCGGGATGCGAACCCCAACAGCATCCTCATTGATAGCTTTAATGCCTGCCTGGGTAATGCAAGCCGCCCGAATCTCAAGTTGTTGACTCATGACTTACCCTGAACGAGAAAACCCTACATAGATCAGACTAAGCAGGGTTTTATATTTTTAATGTAAATTAACCTACATCAATCATGTGCACTGTACCATCAGGCAGCACTTCTGAAATCTGGCCTTTGGGGTCACGCATAAAGAGCACGATAAAAAACAAAATCAATGCAGACATACCGATCACCATAAAGAACGTACTATAGTCCACAAAACTTAACACGGTCAGATAGGTTACTGCCCCCACATTACCATAGGCACCTGCCATTCCTGCAATTTGCCCGGTCATTCTTCGCTTGATTAAAGGCACCACCGCAAAAACCGCACCCTCACCGGCCTGCACAAAGAACGAGCAACACATCGTTGCAATAACCGCCAATGCAATCCACCAGCCAGAATCGACGGTACTTAATGTGAAATACCCCAGCGCCAGCCCACCTATCAGGATCATTAAGGCCTTTCTTCTGCCAAAATTATCCGAAAACCAACCGCCTGTCGGACGGGCAACCAGGTTCATAAAGGCAAAACCTGATGCCAACAAGCCTGCCTGCACTGGCGTTAAAGTATCAAAGGTTTCGAGGAAAAATAAAGGCAGCATTGAGACCACTGCTAATTCAGAACCAAAGGTCACAAAGTATGCCCAATCGAGTATAGCTACCTGTTTGAACGAATACTTATCTAACTCTGGCACCCCTTCTCTTAAATGATCTTTATTTACCAGCCAGATATGATAAACCTGATAGAAAAACAATACGAACAAACCACCCCAGATCAGGCTGACAGCGGTATCACTCAACAGCGCCACACCTGTCGGCGACAATTTCCAAGCCAGCACAGCCAATGCAGCGTACATAGGAATATTCATAAACAGATAAAAATAGAAGTCGCCCCAGCTCGTCACTTCTAAGCCACCTGAACGTTTGGGTTTGAAGTAGGTTGAACCTTTAGGCGTATCTCGCGCCATCTTGTAATAGAACACACCATAGAGAGTAGCCACGATACCAGTCGTCGCAATTGCATAGCGCCAGCCATTCTCCCCACCATATAACAAGGCCAGCGATGGAAGAATCATGGCCGCAGCCGCCGACCCAAAATTACCCCAACCTCCGTAGATACCTTCGGCGATACCCACTGTTTTATGAGGAAACCACTCACCAACCATTCGAATACCGATGACGAAACCCGCGCCGACAAAGCCCATAAGAAAACGCATCAAGGCCAGCTGTTCATAGGTTTGAGCCACTGCAAACATACAACAGACAAAACCTGTAAGCACCAGCAAACTACTGTACGTTTTCCTGGGTCCAAACTTATCGACTAAAATCCCAATCACAATACGCG
>JBFHPN010000595.1:0-2081 GCA_041592735.1 Oleiphilaceae bacterium
ACACCGGCGCTGGCAGCATTATCTATGCCGTCTCTAAACGGAAAGAATGCATCAGAAGCCATCACTGAGCCTTGTACGTTTAATCCGGCATGTTCTGCCTTGATCACCGCAATGCGTGCCGAATTTACACGACTCATCTGGCCGGCGCCAATGCCGACTGTCTGTGCATTTTTCGCATAGACAATTGCGTTGGATTTAACCATTTTGGCCACTTTCCAGGCAAACATAAGGTCTGCGATTTCGCTGGGGGTGGGTTGTCGTTTGGACACAATTTTCAGGTTATCGGCACTGACTAATGCCAGATCTTTATCCTGGACGAGAAGACCCCCGGTGACACGTTTGAAATCCAATGACGCATGACTATTCTGAAAAGCGCCGCATTCTAATAGCCGGATGTTCTGTTTGGCAGAGACAATTTGTTGAGCTTCAGCAGAAATACTTGGAGCTATGATGACTTCTACAAATTGACGATCAACAATGCTCTTGGCGGTTGCCGCATCAAGTTCGCGATTAAATGCGATGATGCCGCCAAATGCAGATTCCGGGTCGGTAGCATAGGCAAGCTCGTAGGCTTTAAGAATACTGTCACTTTCAGCTACACCGCATGGGTTGGCATGTTTCACTATGACGCAGGCGGGGTTGGCAAATAATTTGACTGTTTCCAGTGCCGCATCAGTATCTGCAATATTGTTGTAGGAGAGTTCTTTTCCCTGAATTTGTCTGGCGCCGGCTACGGAGTCAGCAGGACAGTTGGCTTCGATATAGAAAGCGCTATTCTGATGAGGGTTTTCACCATAACGCAGCGTTTGTGATTGCGTCATTTGAATATTGAATGTACGAGGGAACAAATCACTGCCACCAGGAACTTTGGTGCCGAAGTAATTAGCAATCGCACCGTCATAGGCTGCTGTATGTTCATAGGCTTTGATTGCCAGGTCAAAACGAGTCGCCAAACTAGTGGCACCTTTGTTGTCGCGCATTTCCTGAAGCACAGTTGCGTAATCGCTTGCTTTGACAATGATGTTTACATAGGGATGATTTTTGGCAGCAGCACGCACCATGGTTGGCCCGCCGATATCAATATTTTCAATGGCATCTTCGAGTGAGCAATCGGGATTGGCAACGGTTTTTTCAAAAGGGTATAGGTTGACAACCACCATATCTATTTCATGAATGTTATGCTCGCGCATCACACTCTGATCCTGATCTCGACGCCCCAGAATGCCGCCATGAATTTTGGGGTGGAGGGTTTTAACTCTACCATCCATCATTTCAGGAAAACCTGTGTAATCGGATACTTCAATCGCAGGTATCTGGTTATCTCTCAAGAGTTTGAAGGTTCCGCCTGTAGAGAGTATTTCTACGCCCATATCGCTTAACGATTTAGCAAACTCAACTATTCCGGTTTTATCCGATACGCTGATAAGTGCCCGTTTGACTTGAACATAATTGTTCGTATTATTCATAAACTTCATCCAAAACGCTTTTTTAAAACTTTAATACTCTATTCGTTGTTATAGCAGGCCGTATTGTTTTAGTTTTTTACGCAGTGTGCCGCGGTTTAACCCTAATAGTTCAGAGGCCTTGGTTTGGTTGTTGCGTGTGTATTTCAAAACCTGCTCCAACAGGGGGGCTTCGACTTCAGTTAGTACCAGTTGATACACATCAGTAACAGGCGCACCATCCAGTTGAGCAAAATAGTTACTCAGAGTCGATTCCACACAGTCGCGCAAGGTGGAGGCATTTTCTATGGTTGTATTGCCGGAGGTGGCTTGTTCTTCTGAGGGGGTTTTTATCAATGCTTCTGTGCTCATGCGGCTTGTTCCTCTTTCTTTAGTTGTAGATTTTTTTGTTTATCAAATTCTATTTTTATGGCATCAAGTTGTGCTTTGGGGGTGTCGAGCTGATTAAACTGTTTAATAAAGCTTTTGTCTGAGGCGTTTGCTTTCAAATACCAGCCAATATGTTTTCGTGCGATTCTGTGTCCCATCGTATCGCCATAAAAGGCATGCAGGTTTTCAATATGACGCAAAATCAGTTTTTCTATCTCGTCCAGGCTTTTAGCTGGCCGATGCGTACCG
>JBFHPN010000596.1:0-2077 GCA_041592735.1 Oleiphilaceae bacterium
GTGAATTACTATCCGCCGCACTGGAAGAGCTTGAAACCTCATTACCTTATGTAGCGGGAGAAAAGGTTATTGCGCAAGATGAATTGGGTGATCCCTTATATGAAGATGTCGGTCCCACACCGAAATTCATCACCCTGAGTCAAAAACATCTTAACTTGCTGAAACAACAGGGCAAAAAAGCAGCAAATGCATGATCACTTCAGATCAACCATTAGCTGTCTTATAACGGGTTAAGACACAAAGGCCAGTGTGCGCCCAAAAACAACATGCCTTGGCGGTATTGAACGTTTTACTAAAGATACTAAATACCGGCCTGGCACTTTGTTTTTGAGAAAACCGGTCTACTCTATAAGTAATAGATTCATTTCATGGCTTTACGCCGTTGCCCAATATCATTCAAGAGCCTGATGCACACAATTTTTCAAACCAGCCTCCGAAACAACCCCATTATCAAAAAGCCGGGCTGGGTCGCCATCAGCGTCACTATTCTTATTCTTTTACTGACAAATGCAGCGAATAGTCACGCCAGATCAGAACAAGAAATAAAAGCCGTGTATCTGTACAACTTTTTGAAATTTGTCACCTGGCCGGATTTGCCCTCTAACTCACCATTCAGTTTATGTGTTCTGGGTGAAGATATCGTTAACGATAGGTTGAAGAATCTGGCTGGCCAACCGGTAACCGGGGAGGCCATAAGCATTCACTTTTTGAACAAACCCTCCAGTGAACAACAATGCAATGCTCTATTTATAGGCGAGTCTGAAAAGAAATTCATCAAAGAGATCGTGCAGTTTTATTCGAAGACACCCACGCTAACCATCAGCAGTGTAGACAATTTTATTCAAAGCGGGGGCATGATCGGCTTTATTACACAAGGCAATCTCATTCGTTTTAACATTAATTTAAAACAGGCCAGACAAACGCAACTCTCAATCAGTTCCAAGTTGCTTGAACTAGCCATAGAGGTAGAACAATAAGATGCTGAATTTCAAAAATCTGCCTATCCGTACAAAATTAATTTGCTTTATTATGCTTAGCGCTATGCTGAGTGTATTGATATTAAGCTCGGTATTTGTGCTTCAACGCTATCATACCTTCAAACAACAAATTCATGACGAAATTTCCGCCATCACCCACATCATTGCAGACCGAAGCAATGCCGCCGTTTTATTTGAAGACAAAACAGCCTTAACAGAAACCTTATCAAGTCTCGCGCTTCATCCTCAGATTGTAGCCGCCTGCACATACAGCAGCATCAGTGTCAGGCTGGCACATTACTCGCAATCCACGCAAATACGTGCTGCTGATTCACCCCAAAATAAACCATCCATGCCAGATTGCCCTCAAGCCATTCACACGCATGAGTCAGCTTTTAAAGAAGGTTATTTTTATATTTCGGAACCTATCATCGCCGGTAATGAAGTGGTGGGCACAATATTCATCAAAGCCTCTACCGCAAAACTCAGACAAGAACTACTCACAACCACTTTTACGGCACTTACTCTTTCTTCGCTTGTTATCTTTTTGGCCTTCGCCCTGGCACGCTATATCCAGCGCTTTATTTCCAATCCGCTGCTGGAGCTGAAAGAAGCAACCAAGTATGTCAGCCTGGATATAGACCATGTGCCCCAGATACAAAAGCATAACAATGATGAAATTGGTGAACTTGTCGATGCCTTCAACACCATGCTGAAAACCATTGCAGAACAAAACAAGATTATCCTGACGCATACCGATAATCTTGAACAGGAAGTCAACGAGCGCACCAAAGAATTGGCTCTGGCCAATCGTGAACTGGAAGCCTTCAGCTATTCAGTCTCTCACGATTTGAAAGCACCCTTAAGAACGATAGATGGTTTCAGCCTTGCTTTGGAAGAAGATTACGGTGATCAATTAGATAGCACCGCCCTGCACTATCTAAACAGGGTACGCGCCGGCAGCGCCAAAATGACACAACTCATCAATAACTTACTTCAACTATCCAGAGTTACGCGCCTGGAATTAAAAAAACAAAAGATTAACTTAACGGAACTGGCAACTAAAATTGTGGCTGAATTAACCGCCAACAATCAAAAAC
>JBFHPN010000597.1:0-2075 GCA_041592735.1 Oleiphilaceae bacterium
GCTCTACTGCGGCTCATGCTTAATCCGTTGGTTTCCAGAAGCACTTTTCCATACTCAGCTTCGGTGATGGTGAGTATGCGATCTAATAATTCTCGCGGGTATTCATAACGTTCGTCATCGTGAGATTCTGGGTGATTTATCAGTACGCGATCCAGAGCACCTGCGGAGATTGAACAACTTAGCAGAAGAAGGGTAAGGCATATTCTATACAGGGTCATTGACATCATTCATGGCCTTATGTTGTCAATTGAGGTGGCTCTAAAGTTATTAGCTGTTGAGGTGATATTAACTGTAGCAGTTAATTGAATTAAGTAAACATATGTTTGCTGAAAATGGCCCTATTTATTAGGGCCATTGAGGGTGAGGGTTTGATTAGATTAGCTCGATGGCCATAGCCGTGGCTTCACCGCCACCGATACAAAGTGCAGCCAGACCTTTAGTTTTACCTTTCACTTTTAAAGCATTCATCAGGGTCACGATAAGGCGTGAACCTGTAGAGCCGACAGGGTGGCCCTGGGCGCAAGCGCCACCAAAAATGTTCACCTTCTCAGGGTCGAGGCCTAGATCCAGGATGGGCATCATGGCAACCATGGCAAAGGCTTCGTTGATCTCAAATAAATCTACATCCTCTTTGGTCCAGCCGCTCTTCTTGAAGACATTTTCGATAGCACCAACAGGCGCTATGGTGAATTCGCTGGGATGTTGTGACTGCGTTGCATGGGCAACAATCCGGGCAAGAGGTTTCAGGCCACGGGCTTCAGCCTCGCTTTCGCGCATTAATACCAGTGCTGATGCGCCATCGGAAATTGAGGAGGCATTGGCTGCGGTAATGGTGCCCTCTTTTGCAAAGGCAGGACGCAGGCTGGGGATCTTTTCAATATTGGCGTTATGGGGTTGTTCATCGTCTTCGACCAGTACATCGCCTTTACGGGTACGCACGGTGACCGGAATAATTTCCGCTTTGAGTAAACCTTGTTCAATGGCTGTTTTTGCGCGAGTGAGGGATTGAATGGCATAAGCATCCATTTGTTCACGGGTATAGCCTTTCTTATCGGCGACTTCCTGAGCAAAAGAGCCCATTAAGCGACCGGTTTCGGCATCTTCCAATCCATCCAGGAACATATGATCCATTGCTTTGTCACCATGACCCATACGGAAGCCTTTACGAGCAGTGGGTAACAGGTAAGGGGCGTTGGACATGGATTCCATTCCGCCTGCGATCATGATGTCGTTAGTGCCGGCTTTAATCAGATCATGTGCCATCATGGCCGCTTTCATTCCAGAACCGCAAAGCTTGTTGATGGTGGTGGCACCGGTTGCATCGGGCAGACCTGCCTTGCGCATTGCTTGTCTTGCAGGGCCTTGTTTCAGGCCGGCAGGTAATACACAACCCATGATGACTTCCTGCACATCTTCCGGTTTGATGCCGGCACGTGCAACGGCTTCTTTAATGACGATAGCGCCTAGTTCAGGTGCACTCAATTCACTTAGGCTACCTTGAAAACCACCCATTGGTGTACGCACACCGCTAACAATAACAACAGAATCTTGCTTGGACATATCCGCCTCGAGTTTAGTTGACAAAATCAGCCGCGGATTGTAGCAAAAATGCGAGCAGGGAACCAATTTTTCATACCTCTGAAACTTAATGACCAGAGGACCATGAGGATGCTGCAAAACAAAGATAAAGACGTGAAAAAAAGAGGTCGGTTTTAGCGTGAATAAAGGGCGCGTAGTTCTTTACGGAGGATTTTTCCGTTGGCTGTTCGCGGAAAGGTCTTCAGCACATAAAACGTTTTAGGCACTTTGTATTTGGCAAGATGCTGCTGTGCATAGTCAATGAGGGCAGCTTCATTAATGACCACTCCATCATGAGCGATGAGACAGGCCGCGACAATTGTTTTATCCGGCCCTGTTTTTTCTTCGAGGGCGACGCAATCGGCAACGTCTGGATGGGTTTTCAGTACACGCTCTATTTCATGGGGTGAAATCCGGTATCCGAAACTGTTGATCAGATCATCTTTTCTCCCCAAAAACCAAAAGTAGCCCTGTTCATCCCGATAGGCGTAGTCACC
>JBFHPN010000598.1:0-2065 GCA_041592735.1 Oleiphilaceae bacterium
GACTCTGGATGTGTTGCCCCATATTGAAGAGGCACGCCAGAAAGGTAAAAAAATCATCACTATTGCACAGGTTCATGATGATTTACCCTTTATGTATAACAGAGCGGTCGTGGAGCCAGGATTTTTTGACTTTGTCGTAGAAAACCCGGCTTACAATACTGAATTGTTTGCACCACCCAATATGTCGGTGCCTAACCCGGATTTTATGGCGGGTCTGTATGCCAGTGCTTTAATTAAAGATGGCGGCACGCTGCAAATAGGAATCGGTTCCTTAGGGGATGCGATTGTATACGCCTGTCAGATGCGTCACCAGCAATCAGAACATTATCAGGCGCTCATCGAAAAACTGAATATTGATCCCGATTTGTTGGATGACTTTGGTGGTACTGCACCCTTTGATAAAGGGTTGTATGGTTCAAGTGAGATGTTTGTAAATGGCTTCATGCATTTGATCAAAAGTGGCATCGTAAAACGCAAAGTCTATGATGATCTTGATCTGCAGCGCTTACTGTATGAGGAAAAGATCAAAGAAAAGGTTTCCAGTGATACACTTGAATGTCTATTAGCTGAATCGATCGTTAGCCATCAGTTAACCCATTCCGATTTTATTTATTTGCAACATTGGGGTATTTTTTCAAGCAAAGTGGAATGGCAGAACGGACAATTAAAAGTGGGTGACCAGTTGTTATCTACCGATTTGTTGCCGGTGGAAAACTTCTCCAAAGTCTGTGATTTATGCCTGGGTGATCAGCTTAAGCATGGTATTTATATGCACGGCGGCTTTTATCTTGGCCCAAAAGATTTTTATCAGGCGCTGCGAGACATGCCGCGTGAAGAAAGTGAAAAGATTTGTATGTCCAGTGTCGGGCATATTAACCAGTTAGATTATAATCATGCCTTACTGAGTGCACAGCGAAAACATGCTCGTTTTATAAATACCGGTATGATGGTGACGCTCAGTGGTGCGGTGGTCTCCGATGGTCTGGAAGATGGTACTGTCGTCAGTGGTGTGGGAGGGCAATATAATTTCGTTGCAATGGCACATGCACTCCCGGATGCGCGTTCCATACTCTGTGTTCGCAGTACCCGTGGCAGCGGCAGTGAATTGAAATCCAATATCGTGCCACATTATGGGCACATTACTATTCCCAGACATTTACGTGATATTATCGTCACTGAATACGGGATCGCGGATTTGCGAGGAAAAACCGATGAACAAATTGGCATTGCCTTGCTGAAAGTATCGGATTCGCGCTTCCAGAATGAGTTGTTGGAAACCTTGAAAAAGTCAGGAAAGGTTCGTGAGGATTACGTATTACCCGATCGTTATCGCGCTAATACGCCTGAAAAGCTTTCAGCTATTATGGGCGAAGCGCGTAAACATGGCTTATTCCCGGCGTTTCCATTGGGGTCAGACTTTACCCGTGAAGAGATTGCTTTAGGCAAAAGCCTCAAAGATATCAAAGCACTGATGTCTAATCCTCGATCCATGTTGAAAGCAGTGATACGATCATTTGTTCATAAAGTGGATGCGGAAGAAGCCAAGCCCTTTTTGGAGCGTTTAAGCCTGACGCATCCGGATTCAACAAAAGATAAAATTCTTCAGCACCTGTTATTGCTGGAGCTGGAAGAAAACGGCTATCTGAAACCGATGTAGATAACTACTGCCTGCCAAGGATGGCGGCAGAGTTGTTAATGAGAAAGCGAGATACTGTGTGAAAAAAAATAATAAAAGTAATCAAATGTTTTGCCCGCTTAGTGTTATTCATTCCTGTTTTTCCAGCATTACACGGTGGCCACTCAGGCGCATTATGCTGTTACCTTTGTGCTATTCGGTGGTGTTAAATACACACGCAGAATGGTTGAAAACAGACGAAGCGCATTCGCTTGAAGAGGCTTTTTCCGGTGCTAAAACGGCCTTGGATTTTCGCTTGCGTTATGAGGATGCGGAACAGGGTAACCAAGGCGCTCAGGCGCTGACTTTACGTTCTCGTTTTTCTTTTGAAACACGGCCTTATGCCTTCTTTAATCTTGGGTTGGAAGTCGATGATGTGCGTGCACTGCC
>JBFHPN010000599.1:0-2056 GCA_041592735.1 Oleiphilaceae bacterium
GCACAGTTGCTGCCAAAAGGAGAGGGAAACAGAATTGAAGCAGACAAAGCACCTGTCAGAGAAGAGCAGCATAAAGAGTTGGGCTGGGATGATGTATTAACGGTCGACATTATTGGTCTGGAAGTCGGTTATCGTTTGATTCCGTTGGTCGATAAATCTCAGGGCGGTGCTTTGCTGGGTCGAATTAAAGGGGTTAGAAAAAAACTCTCACAAGAGTTAGGTTTCCTGATGCCCTCGGTACATATTCGCGACAATCTGGATCTGATGCCCAATGTTTATCGCATTACGCTGATGGGGGTGAATATTGCCGAAGCCGAAATACATCCAGAGCGAGAGCTGGCGATTAATCCCGGTCAAGTTTTTGGCAAAATAGATGGCATCGAGGGAAAGGATCCTGCATTTGGGCTGGATGCGATCTGGATCGAATCCACACAAAAAGATTATGCCCAGACACTCGGTTACACCGTAGTTGATGCAAGTACGGTAGTGGCGACACATCTTAATCAGGTACTGCAAAAGCATGCCAGTGAATTAATCGGTCATGAAGAAGTGCAGCAATGGCTGGATCAATTGGCGAAAGTATCTCCTAAACTTTCTGAGGAACTGGTGCCAAACACTATTTCGGTAAGCTTGCTGTTAAAAGTGTTGCAGAATCTGTTGCTTGAAGATGTGCCTATTCGGGATATGCGCTCCATCGCTGAGGCGCTGGTCAATGTTCCTGTTAAGTCTAGTGATCCAAGCCTGCTCACTGAATACTGTCGCCAGGGCATGAAGCGGATGATTGTTCAGGGTATCTGTGGCAACGAGCCAGAAATTCCGGTTATAACGCTGGAGGCAGACCTGGAACAATTGTTGCTTAAGTCTGTTCAGCAGTCACAAAAAAATGGCGCTATGGATGATATGGGCATGATTCTGGAGCCCCGTATTGTAGAAACCCTGCAGCGATCATTAAGTGAATCGGCGCAGCGTCAGGAAATGCTGGGTAAGCCAGCTATTCTGCTGGTGTCTGCGCCCTTAAGGCCGGTGTTGGCGAAATTTGTACGTTTTGGTATTGAGCAACTGAAGGTATTGTCATATCAAGAAGTGCCTAATAATAAACAGATAACGATTGTGGCAACGGTGGGTCAGTAGTGGTGTCAATAAAATGGCAAAACTGATTCGGCAAGTTTATTCAGGTTCAGGTGAGTATTATGGAAGTTAAACGCTTTTTTTCGAGCACGATGCAAGATGCTTTGCGTATGGTGCGTGAAGAATTTGGTGCGGAAGCCGTGATTCTTTCTAATTCTAAAATGGATGGTGGAGTCGAAATTGTCGCTGCACTGGATTACGAAGATGGTTGGGATGAGCAGGCGGTTGAGCAGGAAATTGCTCAGCATGGCGCACCCAGCCCCTCACAACTTGCCAGAATGCATGCCGAAAAACACTTGCAGCTGCAACGTGAAATGGCACAGGCCAGACGAAAAATTGAAAGTGCCCGAAATAATAAATATAAAACGACTAATTCTGATGTGGCGGCACAACGTTCTGGCAGAACTGATCTGGAGAATCCAGTTAATCCTAAGCAAGCAACAGAAAAATCAACAGTACAAAAGCGTGCCAATGAAGATGATGCCTTGTCTGCCATGCGCGCTGAAATACTTGAAATAAAAGATTTACTCGCACGTCAACCTCAAAAACAAACCTTTGATAGTCAAAAAAGTTTACTTGAACAGCAGCTTGAAAAGACCCTGGACTCTTTATGTCTGTCTGTTTCTGCCAGACAAACAGTGATGAATGAGTTTACTGCCTGGCAGAAAGCATCATTGCATCGGGTTGGTAATCCTGAGCCCCAGTTTGAACAGGCCTGGAAGCATTTAAGCCAGTTTATCGAGAAATCTATTCGTGTTGAGCATACCGAAATAATAGACAGGGAAGGCGTGTTTGCGCTCGTTGGCCCGACAGGTAGTGGCAAGACCATGACGATCGGCAAGATGGCTGCGCGTTACGTCATGGAATACGGCCCTGAAAATATTGCCCTGGTGACGACTGATCGTTTTAGGATTGCCGCACATGAGCA
>JBFHPN010000600.1:0-2052 GCA_041592735.1 Oleiphilaceae bacterium
CATCTGCCAGGCTTCCAGATACACCACGCCAAGGCTTTCTTTGATCGATGGTACACACAGCAATTCGCATTCAGACAGGGCTGCACTTTTCAGCTTCTGGGAAGGAGACTCGATTGCATGTATCCGCGGGTCATTGTTTTCCTGGAAGTCCTGTCGTGATTCCGAAGTTTGGGGACCAAAAAAAACAAAATGCATATCCGGTTGTGTTTTCCAAACTTCGCGAGCAGCGGCAAGGACGGCATGATAGCCCTTGTCATGATCATGCCTTCCCAGAAACAACACAAAAGGCTGGTTTTCAAGTGCGTATTGTTTGCGAAAGGCTTGCCCGTCAATATGCTTGCTAAGCACAGATGCCATTGGGCATACATGAATTTTGGCGGCTTCGACACCTTGGGTGATCAACCATTTCTTCTCGTGTTCTGTTAGCGCCACAATGGCATCTGACTGCGCATAGATTCGTTTCATCCGTGCACTACTCCAGGCACTTTTATCGCCATCACAAGTGCGTGCCAGTGGTGAAAAAACAAAAGGTTTATTCAATTTTTTAGCACTGGCACAGGCAGCTTCTGACACCATAGTAAGGCCGCAATAGACATTATGAATCAGGTCTGACTGGGTTGCCTGAAGGCTGATCTCATTTCGTGAGAACTGCCGTACTAGATAGTTGAACAGAGGGCGGGTCAATTTGTATGTCGGATAAAGCCCTGCCAGCAGGGAAATTATTCCTTTGGCCTTCCCGGAAACAGGCACTTGCGATATGGACGTGCCACTATCATCTATAGACATATTGGGGGCCTGGCAGATCGCCAGTTCGTTGTTTACATCCTGATCGCTACAATGACTCAATACATGGGACTGAACGCCGTGTTCACGAAGTGCCTGACACATGTAACGTGTATGGATTTGTGCACCGCCAAGTGCAGGCCAGGCGCGGGCGATCACCACCAATGCTTTGAGAGGTCTGGATGGAGTATGGGCACCCGAGAATTGAGTGGCTTCATTAAGTATTGATGGCGACTGATCGGAGACTGAACTCCGTGTACGTTTAGTATCGGATGCTGAGTTAGCAGAGAGTGGGTTAGCAAGCATGGTAAGTATCTCCTTAAATATGTTGTGGGGAGGCAAGGGTTGTGGATGCGGGTGACATACTGGAATCTTGAGGAATCTGCGTTGCAGATGACGTTGATCCGGTCGAGGTGTGTGCTGTACCGATAATGATCAGCGCAGGCCAGATTAAATAAGCGAGTATTTCCAGATTTTCCCCAAGGGTATAGAACAAGAGCAAGCTCAAGCAGCAAAAAGCGGTGCGAGCAGTACGGTTATTTTTGATGATGATAAATAAGGCCAGCAAAGAAAATAACATAGGAAGGGCTAATGCAATGAGCCCAACGATACCTTTTACGAATAACAGCCCATACCAGGTGTGATGGCTGCCGATGGGCATGTATTCCACCAGATGTGGTCCGCGTTCAACAATGCCATGCCCCCAGACAGGCGCTTCAAATTGCCAGCGATCTATAGCGATTCGCGCCAGGGCTTTTCTGACTCTGCTGGAGTCCGCTCGGGCGGCATCGAAGGCCTCCCAGAACGATTCATTGAAACTCAGCATCTGGGTACCAAAAAATGCAACGATAAATGCAGCCGCTGACAATAAAAACAATAGGGTGGTTGCCTTAATGTACTGCAACGCGAACCATAAGCAGGTAATAGCCAGAATGCTCAATGCTGCCAGGCGGGATTGTGAAACCAGTACCATGAGGATACTTCCGCAGAAGCCGATGCGTTGCCATTTTTTGTCTTTTTCAGCGAGAGCGAAAATAAAAAATATATTGGCAACAAAGCCTAAAGCAGGCGCCCAGGGCGTAAACAGACGCCATCTAGGGGTGCCGCTTTGAGGGTCTAGTTCATACAGTGATACCGCAAAGAATTCAGGGCCTGGCCCTCCGACCGCAGAAAGTGGAGAGACATAGAGCGTCTCGGGCAAGCGCAGCAGCCAGGCCAGGAGAAACAGAGGAAAAATCATCAGCGTGTGCAAACAAATACGCATGGCAG
>JBFHPN010000601.1:0-2039 GCA_041592735.1 Oleiphilaceae bacterium
ACGCATCAAAGGTGTTGCTAAAAGAACCCGTCGCCCTGAGGTATTAGCAGGTTTAGGTGGCTTTGGCGCCTTATTTGAACTGCCGAAAGGTTACCAGGAACCGGTTCTTATTTCGGGCACAGATGGGGTCGGCACCAAACTCAGACTGGCCATGGACCTGAATAAACACGACACCATAGGTATCGATCTGGTCGCTATGTGCGTGAATGACTTGATTGTGGCAGGTGCTGAACCTCTTTTCTTTCTGGATTATTACGCTACTGGTAAATTAAATGTTGATGTTGCCGCGTCAGTGGTTGAAGGGATAGGTATCGGCTGTGAAATGGCAGGCTGCTCTTTGGTAGGTGGCGAAACAGCCGAAATGCCGGGCATGTACCACGGTGAAGATTATGATTTAGCCGGTTTTTGCGTAGGCATTGCTGAAAAATCTAAAATTATCGATGGTTCCAAAGTGAGTGAAGATGACGTTTTGATTGGTATCGCTTCATCAGGGCCTCACTCAAATGGTTACTCCCTGATTCGTAAAATTATAGAGGTCTCCGGTGCCGACCTTTCACAAAAATTAGCAGACACCGACCTGGCATCTGCTCTTCTGGAACCCACACGAATTTATGTAAAACCACTGCTTGAATTAATCAAGGCGCATGATGTTAACGCCTTATCCCACATTACGGGGGGCGGCTTGCTCGAAAATATTCCCAGAGTATTGCCTGAGCATTGTAAAGCCGTTATCGATACAACCAGCTGGTCATTGCCACCTGTTTTCGAGTGGCTGAAATCTGAAGGAAATGTCGCCAGCAGGGAAATGTACCGAACCTTTAACTGCGGCGTAGGCATGGTGTTGGCAGTCCCCGCAGCACAGGCACAAGACGCCATTAACTTCATCAATAACAAAGGTGAGACGGCCTGGAAAATAGGTCATGTCGCTATCCGTTCAGGTGAGGAAGAACAAGTTGAATTATCCGGTTTAAAAGGCTGACAGATTTAATAATGGACGGACGTATCCCCAAAATTGTTGTCTTGATTTCAGGCTCCGGAAGTAATTTACAGGCAATAATCGATGCACTTAGCGAACAGCAATTTGAAGCCGAAATAGCCTGTGTCATCTCTAACAAACCGAATGTTGCCGGACTGGATCGCGCAACAAAAGCCGCTATTCCAACGGCCGTTATTGCGCACACCAATTACCCAGACAGGGCGCTTTTCGATGCGCAATTAATAAAAGAAATCGAAAAGCACCAACCTGATCTTATTGTTCTGGCCGGTTTTATGAGGATTCTTACTGCTGAGTTTGTTAAACGCTTTGAGGGCCGACTCATCAATATTCATCCTTCCCTGCTCCCTAATTATCCGGGGCTGAATACCCATAGGCGAGCGCTTGAAGCAAAAGACGCCTATCATGGCGCGACAGTCCATTTTGTCACGGCGGACCTGGATAGCGGGCCAAACATAATTCAAGCCAGGGTAAAAATTTATGATGGCGACACAGAATCAAGTTTGGCCAGCAAAGTATTAACCCAAGAACATATCATCTACCCGATAGCTGTTAAGTGGTATATTGAAGGGCGTTTACAGATGCGTGAAAATCATGCTTATTTAGATGGTGAACCCTTGCCGAAAAGCGGGCTGATACTTGAACCGACCGAAACACTGCATTAATAGCAGTGTCTGGTCGTTAAAAAGATCTGGTGGCATTAATTAGATAGCGCTATGGTGTTCGGAATTTCTACAGAATCACCGGTCGCTTAAATAAAAAGAGGCTACCGACCTGAAACTCGATCCAACAGATATTGCGCTTCTTCATATGACATATATTTCGGCACAGCGTAAGTTGAATTGGCCTCTTTAAAGGCATGCTGGATAATTCTGGGGTAATCCTGTGTTTTAATTTGCGGAATCACAGGCGTAATGTTGATTTCCTCAATCAAGGATTTAACCGCAAGCACAAGCTTCTCTGCCAAATGTTTCTCTGAATCAGCCTTTTCACCCAAACCAAGGAATCGGGCTATCTGTGCCATGCGCTCAGCTGACGCGCCAAT
>JBFHPN010000602.1:0-2038 GCA_041592735.1 Oleiphilaceae bacterium
AGTACGCCATCGGGTTGGCCATCATTGTTTGCATCTCGAAGCATGTTGCCACCAGGGGCGGCGATATCGACAAATTCACCATAATTAGAATAAGGCGCCTGCTGTTTGTTAAAATCTGTGGCGCTGACGGAAATAACACCTTCATAGGAAGCTGGATAAGAGGGGGTGCTTGATCGCTCATTCCCGGCTGCGGCGACAATGATGATGCCTGAGTCATAAATTTCTTTGTATAGCGCTGCCTCAATACTACTGGAACCAGCACCGCCAAGGCTTAAATTAATAATATCGGCAGGTTGTGCCGGGCGCGTACCGCTGTCATTATCCATACCTGCGGCAAAACGCATGGCCTGCATAATATCGTAAGTTGAGCCCCCGAACTGTCCCAACACACGTAAAGGCATGATTTTTGCGCCCCAGGAAACACCCGCTACGCCAAGACCATTGTTACTTTCTGCTGCAATCGTACCTGCCACATGTGTGCCATGCCAAGAACTGCTACCTAAATCAGTTGAGTCGCCTGGATCCTCCGGGTTATTGTCGATTCCTGGCTGATCGTCGCGAGAATTATCATTGCTGGAGATGAAATCAAACCCCGGGACAAGTTTGTTGGCCAGATCGGGATGTGATGAGACAATGCCTGTATCTACAACCGCGACAATTACTGAGCCTGTGCTGGGTGTGCCCGTTGTGATATCCCAGGCAAGCGGTAGATTGATCGAAGGATAGTGCCATTGGTAACGATAGAGTGGGTCTGAGGGTGTGCGCATCGGGTAGCGTATGTAATTTAAAGCAACCTCTGAGATTTCAGGTTGCTTGCGTAAGGTCTTCATTTTTTGGATGGTCATCCATTTTTCATAGCTTGCAGGATAGCGCTGGGCAAGTTCTGTATGGGCTGGCTTGCTTTGAATCGTGAAGGCAGATGGTGTTTGTGTGTCAGTGAGTCGCGCGAGAGTTTCTCTCGACGGATTGGTATGGCTGGTTTTTATGTTGGCCAGCACAGATGAGTTAGTGTTTAAACGCTGAGTTTGCATACTATCGGAGAATTTAATAATTAACTCGTTTGCACGGAAATTATCATGTCGTTTTCTGTTGAGATCTTGCGTTGAATTGGTTGCTTCGGCCATGCTGCTCTCGGCAGATCCTTGCAATAAATTCAGCACATAACGAGAGGCACCGGAAAACGCATTGACCTGAATGTAATAAAGCCCTGTTTCAGGAACCGTCAGGGTTTCAAATTCTTCGGGTTCAGCTGAAAAAAGTATTTCGCCGGTTTTGTAATTGAGAAGGTAAAGATCGAGATCTCCAGAAAACACGCTATCAGAATTGTCGGCTGAATAGTTGACGACTTGCAGTTCGATCTTTTGTCCGGCTTGAAGTTGTGCTTGATAATAGTCATCTTCATCCGTGTCATTATAAAAACGGTCACTTGGAGAACTGCCGAAAACCGAAGTGTTGGTCTTGGTTACAAACCCTTGAACCGTCGCAATATTGGGTATTAGTTGAGCGGCAGATATAGTCGAGTTCTGGGTTAGCGGGGTGTTTTGGTCATTGAGATCGCCATCCCTGAGAATATTAGAGGCTATATTGATGCTGCCGTTGATGGTGCTTGTGGTGACTTCAATAACTGGGGGCTCTTCTACAACTGGAGTCTTTTTTTTGGAATCGCTATTGCTGCAGCTGGTGATAAGGAAACTAGAAATAACAATAAAAAGCGAAATGATGATACTGCGCATGCTCAACCTTGCCGACTGTTTGTCCGGTAACTTAAGGAATTCACCAGACTCTTCATTAAATAAGTGTAATAAGCAAGATAGGAAATATTTGGAGCTTGAGCAAGAAACTTGATTATAAAATGATAAATAAGTACTTGTTCAGAGTAAAATTTACGTTAAATGGACGTGATATCGGTCTGAGTCTAACTAAATCGTCATTAAGCCGCTATTGAGAGGCGTTGTTCTGGCGGCTATAGTTATTTGTCTGGCCAGTGTCGTCATTAAGCAATTCATTTATCCATAAAGGGTTAAGGTTATGAAAAAAA